>NZ_JBIALS010000015.1:0-110887 GCF_042873655.1 Streptomyces sp. NPDC004609
TCACCGGGATCGTGCCCGTTCCGTATGCCCGCAACCCGGACCACACCCCCCAGACCGGACGACTCACCCCAGAGCGACTTCATGCCGGGACCCTGGGCGCGGGGCGGGAGGAGCCGAGCGGAGGCGGCGTCGGGGGAGTTGCCGGCACGGTGGGTGCCGGGCCCGTGGTGAAGGCGGTGCTCACGGTGGCGAGGCCGTCGGCGATCTGCCGCGTGGAGGTGGTGGCTTCCCGGAGCCACTCCCAGGCGCCGGGCAGCCTGCGCCAGTGCGCGTTGTCCCGGGCCCATTCGAGGATCTGGGCCGCGTTGTGCAACTGCTCGGCGAGGTGGACGAGTACGGCTGCCTGTTGTTCGGTTTCGGTGGCGGTGTACGTGCTCTGCAGCAGCTCGTCGAGGGCGGTGGGGAGGGGGCCGGGGTCGGCTGGCAGTCCGTAGAGGCGGGCGTGGAGGGACTGCGCGAGGACGCCGACCGGGCCGGAGGAGGACCTGTGTCCGAACTCGGCTGCCGCTTGGTGGCGGACGCTGAAGCGGGCGATCACGTCGCGGGTGGCGACGCGGGGGTCGATCTCGTCGGCGAGGGCGCGGGCGATGTCATGAGGCGTCGGGTCGGCGGGCGTTGGGGCCTCCGCGGAACTCGGTGGGATCTGGGCGTTGGGCAGCGGGGTCGCAGCCGGGCCAGGGTGCGGCGGAGACGGCCTCCGCGGGCATCCGCTGGGAGAAGTCGGCTCGCCAGTAGGGCTCGTGGTGACTGACGGTCCACCGTGTGCCTCCACGAAGGCGTGGAGGTGGTGAGGGAGGCGGTGTAGTGGAGGCAGGTCGCGCCGACGTCGGGGTGGTGGGCGGCCTGGCGGGGGAGGCGGGTGTGGAGGACGTTGAAGGGTTCAGCCGTCGTCGGTGGAGCCGTTGAACACGTCGTGGTGATCGATGAAGGCCAAGGGGTCCTCGGGACGGAGCAGATCAGGGGAGGGTCAGGCCGTGAGGTTGTGGTTGCCGGGGTTGGGTGCGTGCTTGGCGATGGCGCGGGCGGTGATCGCTTTCGACGCGCGGGCGGACGCGGCGGACAGGGTGTCGGCGTCGGACTCCTGGTACCAGGGGCGCAGGTGGAGCATCGCGGCCCGCATGCCGGTGCCGAAGAGGAGCGCGGTGCCCTTGGGCAGGGCCCGGATGGCGTCGGCGGGCAGGATGCGTTCCTGCCGCATGCTGATGCTCGTGGACGTTCCGGAGTCGCTCGTTGAGGTGGACTTGGTCTCGACGTCGTGGTCACCGATCAGCCTGCTGAGCTTGTCGGCGAAGTCGGGGTCGTCGATCCCGCTCCCGATGACCTTGATGGTGGCCGCGGACCACATGGCGTCCATGCCCGCGTCGCCCCAGACCTTCTGCCCCTGGCGGTAGGACTGCAGGATCGTCATCGGGATGATCCCGCGGGACCCGAGGTGCGAGTAAAGATCCGGAAGATCGCTGATCTTGCAGACATTCGCGGCCTCGTCGAGGATCGCCAGCATCGGGGGGTCCAGTCGCCCGCCGGCTCGTTCGGCCTGGGCGGTCGCGGCCCGCATCACCGAGTCCGCGCACGCGGCGATCAGCGCGGAGGCTCCGCCTCCGCCGTCCTTGGACAGCAGGAACAGGGTGTCGGTGCTGGTGACGAACCGGGCGGGCCGGAACTCCTCGACGCCCTGTTGGGGGGTGACCCAGGCGGCGATCTCGGTATTGAGGAGAGCGGCGGCGTACTGGCGGGCGGTCTCGTAGATGCCGTCCCGGGTCTCGGGCGGCCCCTCGACGGTGCCCTTCAGCTGTGCGGCGACGGCGGTGAAGCCGTGGTCACGGAGGATGTCGAGCGGTGCCCGGTTGGCGGGGAAGGCGAGCCAGTCCATGACGTCGGTGATCGGGCGGTTGTCGAGGGCGGCGGCCAGGAAGAGCTGGGCGAGGATGTTGGATCCGGCCTTGGACCAGAAGTCGCCCTGCTGGGAGGCGTCCACGGATGCGGCGAGGAAGTGCCCGGCCAGCCTTCCGGCACCGTCCAGCGTCTTCGCGTCGGCGAGGGGGTTCCACCACATGGTCCGGTCCGCGTGGGCGATTTGCTGCGGGTCCATTGACCACACCCGCCCCACCCGGGACCGCGCGTCGTAGGTGGCGGTGTAGGCGTCACCGGCAGCCTTGTTCGAGGTCAGCAGTACCGGCCCCGGGGCGGCGAGAATCGACGGGATCGCGAGAGAGGTGGTCTTCCCGGAACGCGGGGCCATGATCGCCACGGCGACGTCCTCGTACCCCATCCGCACCTCGGTCTTGGTGCCCTGGAGGTTGCCGAGGAGGATGCCGGTGTCGGCCGGGGCGATGGTCTTCGCGTCCTTGAGGCTCGGCCGCAGAGACCGGGCCTTGGCGGTGATCGCCTTGGCGAGCAGTGGCTCGATGTCTTTCGCCTTCGCTGTCCCGCGGACCTTCTTGCGGCGACCGCCGGGTCCGTTCCTGTGCCGGTTCCAGGCCACGGCGGCGATCACACCGAGGGCGACCAGGACGACGGCGGGCACGATACGGACTCCGACGAGCAGGGACGTTTCTCCCATGCCGGGCCAGAGCCGTTCGGGGTTGAGGAGGGCGTCGGCCGGCTGGTAGGGGGCCTGGGGACCCGAACCGGTCAGCCAGGTAGTGATGTTGCCGCTGAGCCAGGCGAGGTTGGCGGCCGGGACGGCGACAGTGAAGGCGCCGAGGAGGGCCTTGAAGGCGAGGTCCGTGCCCTCGCCGGATGAGGTGGAGGGGGTGCTGGGCAAACGGTGGTCCAAAAAGGAAGGGGATGGGTGTCAGCGGGTGGGGCGGTGTGACGGTGGCACACGCGGTGCCTGCGGCCGGGTGACCGGCTGGGGCGGGCCCGGGACGGTGAGCTGCTGGACTCGCCGCTCCAGCGCGCGGCCCACCTCGTCCGCGGGCACTTCGCGCCGGGTGGTCTGGGAGTGGCTGATCATGGGAGGGACCTGCAGCGGGTCACGGGCCAGAGGCTCGGGGTCGGCGAGAGCGCGGGTGAACCCGGCGACGAGAGGCACGGGTGTGTCCTGGCTGAACCAGGCGTGCCACAGGGGAACGCCGTTGTTCCGCTCCAGGGTCGTGATGAGCCAGCCGGCGGTGCCCTTCTCGGGCGTGTGCGTGATCGTGGTGAGGCCGTCGGGGGACGCGAGACCGCTGACATGGGGCCTGGGGGTCCAGTCGTGTTCCAGCAGCGGGGCGTACGGGTCCGGGTCGGCCGGGGCCTTGCCCGGCCGGATTAGGGTGTCGGTGAGCCTTGCGATGATCTCGACCGGTGTCCGGGCGCCGAAGGAGGCGTGCCAAGCGGGTACGGCACTGGTCCGCGTGTGCTGCAGGGTCCACCACTGGCCATCCGGGTCGGGCTCCAGGCGCAGCAGGGTCTGCTGGTCGGGGCTGGACAGCAGGACGCGGGGTGCCAGCGGGTCGTGCCCGTGGCTCCACCCTCCGGCGCGGTGGAGGGGGACGGTGACCCAGGCCGGGTCCCCGCCGCCGGCCAGTGCCCGCGGGGAGACCAGGACTTGCTCGACGGTGATCTTCTCCGTCACCGGCGCGCCGCCGGGGTGCTGGAGGCGCTGGCTACCGGAGGGGCCGGGGCGGTGCTCTGGACCCGGGGCCGGGACGATCGGGCTGTGGTGCGGATGTCGAGGACGGTCTGGCCGTGCAGAGCCCAGAGTTCCAGTAGAGGCCAGGCCGCCGCGTCCCGTTCGGCCGCCGCGGTGTCGTACGCGGGGTCGCCCGGACCGGCGTTCACCGGAAGGTCGCCGAGCGTCTCGTCCCAGGTGGTGCGGACGGCGTCGAGGCCGTGGGCGGCGGAGGTGAGGATGCCGAGCTGCGATGTCCACCCTGGCCGGTCGGGGGCGGACGGCAGACGCGTGAGGCGGTTCTCGGCCGAGGCGACCAGCCGGACGGCGAGCAGGGACACGGGTTCGTACGCGGCCCAGGCGGCGGCGTTCCGCCGCTGTTCGGCTCTCTGGTGGGCCTCGTCGTCGTAGGGCCAGCCGCTCGGGTCGGTGTGGGTCTCGGTGTAGGTCTCCCACACTGTCTGGAGCTGCTGGATCCGGGTGAGGAAGGCGGTCAGGAGGTCGTCTGGGCGGGGGTCGGTGCGAGGGTGCTGGGGGGTGATGGCGGGTTACCGGGCCTGTCGTACGGGGGCGGACGGGACGCAAGGGTGCGGCGTGCGGGAGGTGGTGAGGGCTTTCTTCGCCTGGCGGCGGGCGGCCCGGACCTGGGCGCGGACCGCGTCGATCCGGTCGCGGTGGGCCTGTACGTACGCCTGCGGGCTCACGCTGCTCTCGGTGCGCCGGGCGTTGTAATGGCCCTCGCTCTCCTGCCAGTTGCGCTGCAGCGGGGCCGGGTTGATCAGCGCGGTGACAAGGCCATGGATCAGATGCGGCGGTGGGAAGTAGGCGATCCAGGCGGTCCAGACGGGCGGGCCGTGGTCCGGGTCGGGGCGCACCTCGATCCGCCACGCGGGGGTCTCGTCGACCTCGGCGCGGATCGGCCGGTGCTCGATGCGGACCGTTCCGTCCGGGGAGTGGGCCGCGTGGCCGTCCGGGAGACGGGTGTGGGTCCATCCGGCGGCGGCCAGCGTGTCCCGCACCTCGGGCAGGTCAGGGGCGGTCTGGGGGAGGAGGAGAGCGTCGGTGAAGCCGGCCATGATCTCGGCGGGGACGGGCCCGAAGGAGGCGTACCAGCGCTCCCCGGGGACGCTGCCGGTCAGGTGCCAGCCGGACCGGACCATGGCCTGCTGTGGCTCGTGCTGGAGCTGGTAGCACAGGTCCGGGCTCTTGAGATGGACCACGGGCGCGAGGGGATCGGACCGGGTGGTCCATCCGGCGGCGGCGAGCGTGTGGGTGACGTGGCGCGCGTCCCCGGGGCCGGCCAGGTGCCGGGGCGACACATCGTCGAGGAGGCGGTCAGCGTGGTCGGCGGCGAAGAGGTCCAACTGCGCCTGCTTCAGCAAAAGGGTCCTCCCGCTCCGTCGGGCGGGGTCACCGGCGGCCTCCGCGGGGGCGACCCGGGGCACTCGGCGATGTGATCCCGCCGGAGACGAGCCGCAGCGCCGTCTTGGGTGTATGGGAGTGGGCGGCGTCTTGGTGAACGGTGGTGTTGAGTTCGATCACCGCGTGCCCGCCAGCGGCCCAGACGTCGAGTGCGGGCCATGCCTCGTCGAAGAACTCGGTCAGGACCAGGTCGACGGTTTCCAGGTTCGGATGGGGCCGGGCGAGATGGTCGCCCAGCCGTTCGACGGTCCGGTCATGCTGGTGGTCCAGCTCCGTGGTGGCATGGTCCAGGCCGTTGATCTTGGAGGTCCAGGCGTCCCGGGAGCTGTCGGGGAGCAGGCCGAGCTGCGCGGTCGCGGTGGCGAGGAGTGCTCCGACGTGGCCCCGGACGGGGAGAAACGCCTCCCACATGCTCCGGTCGCGGCGGTGGGCGGCCCAGCTGTAGGCCAGTTCGTCGCACGGCCAGCCGCCCTCGCTTTGTTCCTGGGCGGGGTCGCTGTCGAATGCCAGCATGATGTCCGCCGCTGCCCTAAGGAAGCGGTCGAGCTGGTCGAGCTGGTTCTGGGAGTGGGTAGTCGTGATGGACGGCTCCTTCCGGATGCGGGATTGGTGCGCGGGACGGGGCTCAGCGGCGTCCGGTCGCGTGTCCGGCGGTGGCGCTGGGCGCGGCGGCGGGTTGGCGTCCGCGGGGGCGGGCGGTGGCCCAGGCGTTGCGGGCCCAGGCGGCGGTGCGGGCGGCGTTGAGACGAGCCTGCTGCCAGGCTCCGAGCTCGGAGGGGCGGACGGAGACCGAGGTGGTGCGGATCCGGTTGCTGGGGGGGAAGGCGCCGCGGGGGCGTATCACGGGCTGGGGGTCGGCCAGCGCGGTGGTGACCGCCTGTACCAGCGACAGCGGGGTGGTGGGGGACAGTTCGGCGTCCCAGGCGCGGCCGTGCTCGGTGCGGGCGCCGATCCACCAGTGGGCCTGTCCGGGGGAGGACTGGTGGAACTGGACGAAGGAGCTGCGGTCGGGGCTCATGGCGGTGAAGTGCTGGCCACGGCGGGTCTCCCAGTTCTGGGTGTCGAGGGGCGCCCAGACGTTGGGGGCGTGGGCGGTGGGCGGCTGGGTGAGCGTGTCGGTGAGTCCGGCGATGATCTCGACGGGTGTCTGGATGCCGAACTTCGCCGCCCAGGCGGGCTGGTGGCCGGAGGCTTTGCCTTCGATCGTCCAGCCGCCGGGCTGGGTGATCGGGTCGAAGACGACCCGGATGGTCTTCGCCGGGTTGTGGAAGACGATGGGGCCGCCTGTCTTCGACTTGTCCTTCCAGCCCGAGGCGCGAAGGAACTCCGTGGCGTGCCGCAGGTCGCCGGCCCCGGCGAGGTAGCGGGGCTCGATCAGGTAGTGCTGCTGGGGACGGTCGTTCCACTCGGTCGAACGGTCACGGCTCACCGGTGCCGCCTCGCGATCAGGGGCGAGACGTGCTTCGCCACCGACGGGGTGGCACCTGGCGGCGCCGGACGGGCGAGCTCTCGGAGTGTGTCCGTGTGCTCGTCCAAGTCGAGTCCGATGTCGTGCAGTTCGTTCGCGGCGCGGCCGAGGGCGAGCCAGACCTCCGGCGGGAGCAGCCCGTTCTCGGCGTGGCCCTTGGCGAAGTGGGAGCCTGTGGCCACCAGGGTGGTGAACCGGCTGAGGACGCCGTTCTCGGGGTCGAGGACGGTGGCGATGATCTGGGCGGCCAGCGGGGGCGGCGCCTGGAGGAGCTGTTCGGCGAGCTGGTCGATCTGGTGGGCGATGTCACCGGCGAGCCGGACAGGGCCGGAGGTGGTGTCGGTCATGGTCCTCCTGGATGAAGGGGGGTGGTGCGCTGTCAGAAGTTCTGGCGCCGGTGGGTTTCGTAGATCGGCCCCCAGAAGGTGGGGAGGTCCGGCACGGTCTCCCGCTCCGGGCGGGCGTGGGACGTACGGGTGTGCTGCCGCCTGCGGGCAAGCCGGGCGGCGAGGCGTCGCAGCCGCGAAACAGCGGCTGGCGGCGGGGTGGGGCTGGGCTGGGGAATGAGGTTCTCCGGGTGCGGAAGGAGAAGAGCGGGTGGCCCCTCCGGGCCCGGGGGCTCGGGGCCCGGAGGGCGGTTTCAGGCGGTCCGTGGCCGGGGCCGCGATGGTGCGGGAGCCGGTGTGGTCGACGCGGCCGTCGCAGCCGTGGGCTGAGGGTGTTGGTGTCCGCGGATCTCGGCGACGGCTTCCTGGTAGGCGGCAGGGTCGAAGACGTCGTCGGTGATGTTGACGATGTACCCGGCGAGGAGGAGCCCGGGCACGGCGCGGGTGACCAGACGCTTCTGCTCGTCCTCGGTCAGATGGCCGGGGGCTTCATGCCAGGTGTAGACAGGGCCGACGGTCTCCACGGTGTGACGCTCAAGACCTATCTGGTCGAGGTAGGCGAGCAGTTCCTCGGGTGCCCCGGTGCGGGTGTCGGCGTGGATGGTGGTGCTGAGGGCACGGCGGTAGATCTCTACGTCGGAACCGCATTCGTCGGCGCGATTGCCCAAGGGAGAGAAGGTCCTTTCGGGGTGGATTCAGCGGCGCGGGGACGCGGTCGTGCCGGGGGACGGCGGGGTGGGCGCCGCACGGGTCGACAGTGCGGGCGGGGGCGCGGCGGCCTGGTTGCGGATCTGTTCGATCTGCCAGGAGTGTTGGCGCAGCCCGGCGGTGGTGTTCATCAGCCGGTTGGCGAGGGCGGGATCCTCCCCTGCGGCTTCCGTGCGCTGGTACCAGGCGGCCCAGGCGGTCGCCGTCCGCAGGGACAAGGGTGTTCAGCGCGGGGTCGAGGTGCACACTGAACCCGGTCAGCAGAAGGGCGTGAGCTGCGGCCGTTGCGCCTGTGCGCTGGTCGTCGACCGGCAGGTCGTGGGGCTGGCGGTGGTAGTCGCCCCGCGGCCCTGGGGCCGGGAGGAACTGGCCCGTGGTCTGGAGGATCCCGGCGGCCCGCTCGTCCCCGCCGACGGCGACCACCAGGCGGGTGCGGGGGTCCCGGGTGATCGTGATGTAGTCGAGGACGAAGAACGTCGGCTCGCCGTCGAAACGGCTCATCGCACTCGGGCCGTTGGCCGGGGGTGCTGGGCCAGGGCCACGGTGGTGGTGTCGAGCCCGGGACGGACAGCCGGGTGGCGCAGGGCGAGGTGGATGCCGAGGGTTGCCAGCCGGGCTCCCACGGCGCGCACCGCTCGGGCCTGCAGGGCCGTGTCGTCGCCGGTCAGCATGAGGCTCTGTCCGCTATCGGTCGGGGCGAAGCCGTGCTCGGCGAGGATTGCCGCCACGGTCGTGGAGTCGGCGTGGGCATGGAGATCCGGCCCCACCCAGGTCAGGGTCACTGGGGTCCGGGAGTCCAGATGGTCGGAGTTCTTCCAGACCTGGGCGAGGGCGGCCTCGTAGCGGGGGAACAGACCGGTGGTGACGGCCTCGGCCGCGGCGAACGGATCGGCCGGGACGGCGATCCCGTCCGGCTCCCGGACTCCCCGGAACGCTTCCGGCGGTACGGAGGCCGGGGCGATGGCGGCGACGAGGAAGTCGTCCTCGTGCCGGGGGCGGCCGGTGACGTAGAGGCGGGTGCCGTCGTCGCGGGTGAGGATCGCGTCGTGCCGCAGCGGGTACCGGGCGATGGCATCGGCGACCATATCCAGGTCCCACACCGCTGCGGCACGGGCCAGCTGCTCGGCCCGGTTGGTGTGCTGGTGGTACTCCACGGTCCAGTGGCCGGGGAGCGCGTCGGCGAGGACGGTGGCGAATCCCTCGATGTCGTGCTCGAAGTCGTGGTCGTGCATGGGCTCCTCGGGGGTGAAGGGAATGTGGGGGCGGCTGCGCCGGGCGGCTGGCGCAGGTGCCGGTGGTGGGGGCAGGCGCAGATCGCGGAGGCTTCACGCTCGGTCGGTGGGACCTCGCCGCCGCATACCGACCGCCTGGGGTGGGATGCGGCGGTCGGCGAGGTCGCCGCGGATGCCGCGCAGGGCGGCGGCGACGGTGCCGAGCCCGTGGGCGGCGAGGTACCGCAGGCGTTTTGCCATCGGACCGTCGGCGGGGCCGCCGAGATCCTGGTGGAAGTCGGCCGTCGCGACCAGGACGTCGGCGAGTCCGGCGAGGATGCCGTCGTATGCGGCGGTGACCTCGGCCAGGACCTCGGCGACCTCGTCGCTGCTGGTCACCCGGTGGATGGAGGCGGCGAGGTTGCCGACCTGTGCGCCGAGGGAGAGGTCAGCGATCTCGCGGGCGTCGGTGTCGAACGCGCGGTCGCATTCCATCGGGATGCCGGCGGAGCGGAGGCGGGCGACGGCCCGGGTGGCGAGGCGGGTCTCCTCGTTCGTGCCGAGGCCGGTCGGCAGCCGGTGGTACGCCTCGTGGACCCGGACGACGGGCACGAACCCGGCCCGCTCCAGGATGCCGTGGGCGTCCGGTCCGCCACCGCGGGCGAGGACCTCCTCCGAGTGCGGGTCGCGCCGCAGGGTCAGGAATCGGTCGGCAAGAGGGATCAAGGGCAGACTTCCTCGTGCTGGTCAGCGGCGGAGGCCCCGGGTTGGGGTCACCAGGCCGGGGGCGGTGGTGAGGGCTCCGGTGGTGGCGCGGTTGGGCCGGAGGCCGAGTTTGGTCGCGATTCGGCGGCCTTCCGCGACGAGGTGCCGCAGGAGCGGGTGGGGCTGGGGCTGCCAGGTGCCGTCGGGGCGGATCAGGTTGGCGATCAGGTCGAGACGCCGGGGCCGGGAATGGACGGCGACCCAGCGACATGTCTGGTCGTCCACGGGGGAGGTGAGACCCGCGTTGCGGGCAAAGCGACGGGCGATCTCCGGCCAGTCCGCCCGCGTCGGGTCGCGGGCAGCCGGGTGCAGCTCGGCGGTGAGGTGGAGCAGCGGCGACCGTATCCCGTGCTCGTCGGCGGCGAACGGGTGCTCCAGGGTGGGGTCGTCGAGGTGCTCGGCCCACTGGGCGGCGGTCCAGTGCCGGTGCTCGCCCAGGGTGTAGGAGCCGAGGCCGTCCCAGTGGGCGACGACGGACCGCAGGACCCGCTCGTCCTCGGGGGCGATGGGGTGCCCGAGGGCGTCTTCGAGGGGCTCGCCGGCATGGAGGGTCCGGGGCCACACGTGGATTATCACCGCCCGCCCCGGGCGTCGTCGGTGTGGATGAGCTGGTTCAATTCGGTGAGGGTGTACCAGCCGCAGTCCACCGGCCCGTCGGTGCCGGGGATCTTGGGCAGGATGTGGTCCTCCAGGGCCCGCTGGTGGGTGAGGCAGTCCCGGCACAGCCGCGAAGTGTGGATCATGTAGCGGGGATGGGCGGTGACGTAGCTCTGGGCGCCGCCGCGGGGGTTCCGCAGCCGCCAGCCGTCCTCGTCGGTCGCCGTGTGCCACGACGGGGTCACCACCGACATCACCTGGCCCCACAGCTCTCCGCCAGCGGTGCCCTTGACGATGATCACCTGGTCACCGGGGCGGAAGTGCTGGTGGGTGATGTCCCGGTCGGGAGTGACGGTGTCGGCGGGAACGTACGGCGGGCGAGACGGGTCGGGCACGGCAGAGGGGTCCTTCCACAGGGGGCGCGGGTGGCGGCGGGGAATGATTCAAGGGTCCGCACGATCCCCGATTTCACGAACCGGGCAGCCCCGGGTATAAGGCCCCCGTCTCACCGGAACGGGTTCTCGGTTCCCCGGTCCGACTCGCCTGCGGCGTCGAGGAGTTCGGGCAGGTCGGTGCCGTCGGAGTCGCGCTGGTCGAGCCACCATCCGGCGCGGGTGACGGTGCGGGCCTTCTCCTCCAGGACGGCCCAGTCCGCCTCGTCCCAGGCACCTTCGACCACCAGGGCGGTGTGGGCTGCGGTCATGAGCTGGTGGCGGCACCGCTCACCCCAGCCGAGGATCTTCTGCGGGCCGTCGAGCGGCGGCATGTCGAAACGTTTCGCCCAGTCGGCGGCGGCCTGCTGCTCGGCGGCACGCCGGGCGGCCAGCCACTCCTCGCGCCCGGCGGAGTCCGCGGAGCGGGTGGAGCGCCAGCAGTCGGTGCAGGCGCGCCCGGTGAGCCAGCGGGCGAAGGAGGCACGCTGGTCCGCGGCGTGGCTGGAGAGGTCGTGGGTCCATTCGTGTCCACAGCTGTGGACAACATCCCATCGGGTGGCGACGGCCATAGGCGAGTTCTCCTTGTATGGGTGGGCTATCGGGGGGCGTGTCGGTGGAGACGTCGGTTGGGGGCCGGTGTGTGCTTGAGGGCGAAGAGGTCTGCGGCCCGCTCGAACAGGGCGGCGCGCTGTTTCTCGGGCCAGGTGGCGGCGTCGGTGAGGATGCGGTCGATGCGCAGGTCGAGGGCGCCGGCGGGCGGGAGTCCGGCGGCACGGGCGAGAGCGAGGCGGACCTCGGCGTCCATCCAGGCCGTATGCCGGGCATCGGGCACGGGGATGGTGCGGTCGCCGCCGGGAGAGGCGGTCAGCCCGCGCAGGTAGTCGGCGCCGTCGGAGATGATCTCCATGAGCGGGATTTCGTCATGGGTCATGAAGACGCCTTGTTGCAGCACGGTGTGGACTGCGCACCGCAAGAGAGACGGCACGTCCCGGTCGGCGGACCGGCAGAGCGGGCATTCTTCGAGGTGGTCGTCCCACACGGACGGATGAGTGAACGGCATGGAGAGGAAGGCGCCTTTCGGAGAGAAGGTTCAGGGCTGGGGTGGGGAAGACGGGGCGGGGAGCCGATGGCCCCGGGCGGGGGTGAAGACGGCGACGGCGGCTGCGGCTCCCGCGACGAGGAGGGCGGGCCCGGCGAGGGGGTGGGCGTCACTGCACACCGCTGCCCTGACGCTGCGCGTCGGCTGAACCCGGGCGGGCGCCCCGGCACGCGGCGCCCCGCATCCCGGTTCACGGACCATGCCGATCGGGTCCGCGTGTCCGCCGACAGGAGCCCCGCTGAAGGAGGAAGGCTTCACCGATGCACGCCGTCCTGCACGCCCTGTCCATCGCCGGATCCATGGCCTGGGAGATCACCTGGGCCCTGATCCTGGGCTTCGCCCTGTCCGCGGTCGTCCAGGCCGTGATCCGCCGCTCCACCGTCGTCTCCCTCCTCGGCGACGACCGTCCCCGCACTCTCGCCATCGCCGCGGGCCTGGGTGTGGCGTCCTCCTCCTGTTCCTACGCTGCGGTGGCACTGGCCCGCTCCCTGTTCCGCAAGGGCGCGAACTTCACCGCCGCGATGGCCTTCGAGATCGCCTCCACCAACCTCGTCGTCGAACTCGGTGTGATCCTCGCCCTCCTCATGGGCTGGCAGTTCACCGCCGCCGAGTTCGTCGGCGGTCCCGTCATGATCGTCGTGCTGGCGGTGCTGTTCCGGCTGTTCCTGCGCGACAAGCTGCTGCACCAGGCACGCGAACAGGCCGAGCGCGCCCTGGCCGGGTCGATGGAGGGCCACGCCGCGATGGACATGTCCGTGCGGCGCGAAGGCTCCTTTGCCCGGCGGCTGCTGTCGGGCGAGGGCTTCACCTCGACGAGCCACGTCTTCGTCATGGAGTGGGCGGCGATCCTGCGCGATCTGGTCATCGGCTTGCTCATCGCCGGTGCCATCGCCGCCTGGGTGCCCGACTCGTTCTGGCGCGCCTTCTTCTTCGACGGCCATCCCCTGGCTGCCAAGCTGTGGGGCCCGGTCGTCGGTCCGCTGGTGGCGATCGCCTCGTTCGTGTGCTCGATCGGCAACGTGCCGCTGGCCGTGGTGCTGTGGAAGGGCGGGATCAGCTTCGGTGGCGTCGTGGCGTTCATCTTCGCCGACCTGCTGATCCTGCCGATCCTCAACATCTACCGGAAGTACTACGGCGCGAAGATGACCGCCTTCCTGCTGGGCACCTTCTACCTCGCCATGGTCATCGCCGGATACGTCGTCGAATTCGCCTTCGGCGGCCTCGGCTTGGTCCCCGACCGCGAGGACGCGACGATTCCGACGGAGGGCGTGTCCTGGAACTATACGACCTGGCTCAACATCGCTTTCCTCCTCCTCGCCGCAGCCCTGCTGCTGCGTTTCCTGCGTACCGGGGGAGTGTCCATGCTCCGCATGATGGGCGGCTCACCCGACACGGGCCACGACCACGGCGGCCAGACAGAGCACGGGCACCACACGGAGGAATCCCGCCACCGGCGCCACTGAGCACACGCTTCGGGCCTCTCACGCCAGTGTTGGGTCTGTCAAACGAGCCGTGATAGACCCGGCGGCGCCGAAGGCCAAGCTTGATCATTGATCGGGCAGATGAAATCGGTTGCGACATGAACCGTGAGTCCGGTGAGGATACGTCCATGGACGGTGCAACAGACGATGTGAACCAGGCGATCGCGGGCGAGTTGCAGCTCATGGACCCGCGTGTCCGCGCCTCGCGGGAACGCGCCGCGCAGCTTCTCGACCCGGAGTTCGTGGAGGTCGGCGGGTCGGGACGGCGATGCACCTATGAGGAGATGCTCGCCGAACTGGCTGACCACGCGGGCAGTTCGGCGGATGGTCCCCGCTATGAGCCATCGGACATCTCGGGAGTGCGGCTCGCGCCGGGTCTGGTGCACCTGACCTTCGAGACCATGCTCGGCGAACGCAGGACCAGGCACAGTTCGATCTGGCGCAAGAGGGATCAGACTACAGGCTGGCGGATGTATTACCACCAGGCCACACGCGTGCCGCCCGGAGTGGACTGAGACCACCGGCACCTCGCCGACGAAGACGACACCTTGCCGACGACCGCCCCGCCGGAACACCCACCGACGGGGCGTCGTCGTCCCCGTTCGTCGGCATTTTCAGCGCCGGGCAACAACTGGGGGCATGGCGTCGATGCCCCGGCGGGCAGCGTGGAGGAGCGTCTGGGTATGCGGCAGGAGCAGTTCGACGGCGACGGTGGCCAGGGCGGCGTCGCGTTCCGCGAGGGCCGCGTCGGCAGCGCGCGGGTCCCTGACCTTGCGATGGACATCGCGCAGGTGGTCGAGGGCTGTGTCACAGCGCAGCGCGATGACGCCGAACTGAGCCGTGTACGCGGCCAGTGCGTTCAGAGCACCGGCAACGGCGGAGGTGGGGGTGGCGATGGGGATTCCTTGAAGGTGGCGTTGGCCTCCGGTCGGTGGAGCCGGTGCGGTCACCGGGTCCGAGCTGCGGAGGTTCTGCCGGAAGCCGGAGCCGCAGGCACCGCCGTTTGTATCGGGGCCGGGGCGGGCGTGCTGCGAAGCTGGGGCGAGCGGGCGGCGGCGGCCCGGGCGAGCCGGGTCTGCCGGGCGCCGACGAGCCGGTCCGACAGACCGGGTTCGGGCTCGGGTGCGGGGTCGAGGGTGTAGTCCGCCTGGACGGTGAACCCTTGGGCGCGCAGGTCGTGGACGGCCTGGCGGGCGCGCCGTAGCCCGTCACGCCCTGGGTCGCTCAGCCGGTACAGGCCGGGCCGGTCGGGCACTGCCTCGAACTGGAGGCGTACGAGGTACCAGTCGGCGATGTGGGCGGGCAGATCGGCGCGGGAGGACACGGCGATCCCGTGCTCGGGGTGGGTGCCGATGTGGAACTGGTGCAGAGGGTAGCGCTCCTTCGTCAGCGGGGGCGGGCCGGTTTGGAGGCCGCCGGAGGCAGTGCCGGGACGGCAGCGGGAGCCGGGATCGGGGCACGGCCCGGGGCGTGGGCGTGGCGCAGCAGGGTGTCGCCGTCGGCGAGCCAGGCGTCGATCACCGGACGGATGCTCCGATTGCGGATGGCTTTGGCCCCGGGGAAGTGCTCGTTCAGGTATGCCCGCGGCGCGTCAGGTCTGCCGCTGAGCATGCCGTGCCACCCGGCCACGATCGTGGTGCCCGTGCCGAGAGCGGCTTCGAGGCGGGTCATGGCCATGGAGTCCTCCAGCGGGAGGGGACCGCGCCGGCAGTGTTCGATCAGGGGCGGGGCGTGCTTCACGACATCGAGGACCTCGTGCCAGGCCATGTCGGCGAACCGCTCCTCGTACGCCGGATCGGGCTCGGTGGCGGTGAGGTGCTGGAGTTCGGTGTGCTCGTCGCGGATCCGGCTCAGGGCGGAGGCGACGGCCGCCGTGCGCCGGGCGTGCAGAGCCTGGTGGTAGGCGGGCAGGTACCGGTCGGCGATCTCGGCGGCGGCCCGGTACGGGTCCTGGGGCAGGACGATGCTCGTCGGCGCGTGCGGATTCTCGAAGTTGTCGTCGAACCCGTCGGGCGCGAACGCCCCGGCGACGTACCCGGTGGAGTGGCCGGGGCGTTCGATGAGCAGCAGGTCGACGCCCGCAGTCTCGTTCGTGAGCCTGGTGGCGTGCGTCACCTGTCCGGCTTGGACGGCGTGGATGAGTTCGCCGGAGTCCCACAGCCACGGCACCAGGTCCTCCTGCCACACCGGGTGGCTGTAGACCTCCACGGTCGGGGTCCACGGTCCGGGGAGCTGGTGGGCGATGGTGTCGGCGATGTCGCCGAGGTAGGGGCGGGTGCTGGTGACGACGGCGGCCCGGTGCCGCCGGGCGGCGTGGACCAGGGTGGAGATGGCCCGTTCGGCGGCGGCCCGCTCGCTGAAGAGCCGGGTGTAGACGCCGTTTCCGGTCCGCTCCCACCCGGCGGCGACCAGAGCGCTTTGGGCCCACTTGTACTGCTCGCCGGTGGCGATGGCGGCGATCTCCGCACCTTCGCACACGGACAGGATGATCTGGGCGGGCGGCGTCGAGGCGGCGTAGGAGGTCAAGATCTCCGAGTCACCGTGCCTTCGCGCTGCCCTGCGCGGGACCCGGAGGCTTGGGAGGGAGACCCGTGGTCGTCTGGCCCGGCCGGGCGGCAGGGAGAGGACGGGCGGTGATCAGAGGCGCGAAGGCCGGATGACGGGCGATGCCTGCGGGCCGGATGAGCGGCTCGGGCGACAGCGTCTGCTCCAGGGCTGAGGCGACGACGAACACCGGGACGCCATGGGTGAAGGACACCCCCCACAGCGAGCCGGCGGGGTGGACTGCGAAGAGGTGCCAGCCGATGCCGGGGTCGTCCTGCAGAGGCGGTCCCGGCGCGTCCGGCGCCCGGCTGAGGACCGCCGCGAGTCCGTCTGTGGCCTGGAGCCCGACCAGGCCCTGGTCGTCCACGTACCCCCAGTGCTCGTCACTGACCGCCAGGCCGATCATCGGTTCGGGGGTGGCGGCGATGTCGTAGACCAGATGGTCCGGGTCGGTCTCCAGCGCGGTGGTGATGGTGCTGGTGAGCGTGGCGAGGAACTCCACGGGGGTGTTGCCGGCGATGTCGGCCCGCCACCGGGCCGGGGCGCCGGGGCCGGTGTGGGCGGTGATCACCAGGTGCGGACCCCAGCCTTCGGCGGCCTGGTCGTGATGCAGGATGATCCGCTCGCACGGGCTGGTGACCGTTGCCGTCGCCCCGTCGGTGGTGAGGGTCCAGCCGGTGCTCGCGGCGAGCGTGTCCAGGTGGTCGCGGTGCTCGGAGAGGGGGCTGGCCGCCAGGTAGCGGGGGCTCACCTCGTACAGGTCGTGAGGCACAGACGCTCCAGGGGTAGTTCAGCGGCGGGTGGGGGTGCGCTGTGGTGCACGGTTGGCCGTTGGCGCGGGGGCGGTGGTGGTGAGCTTCGGTGCCGGGCGGGGGGCGTTGACCGGTGCGGGGCGGTCGGGATGCCAGTGGACGGGGTCGTTGCTGATGAGGGACAGCGGGTGGGTGTCCCAGCCGACGAGGGGACCGCGCTCGTACGTGAGGAGGGCGATGACCTCGATCCCCTCGGGGTGCAGGACGTAGCCCCATTGCAGGTCCATGTCGATGGCCGTCGCTTCGGTGACCGTCATGCGGACCGGCGACCCGTCTGTGGTGATCAGGTCGTCGAGTGTGCGACTGGGCCACGGCTCTCCGCCGGTCAGAGGCGCGACGATCTCCGGCGGTGCTGAGCCGAGGAGGTCGCTGCCCAGTTCGTCCCAGCCGACGGCGACGTCGTCCACGAGATGCCGCGCCATCGCGTCGGCGCTGTGGCCGAAGCGGTACTGGAAGGCGGCCAGGAGCAGAGGGAGTTTGGAGGCGGGGGTGCCGTCGAAGTGCACATAGACTCCGGTGTATCCGGCGGGGGTGGGGCGGGCGATGAACGAGCGGGTGGTCACGAGTGCGCTCCGGAACGTGATGGTGGGCTAGCGGCCCGGCTTCGGGGCCGGGGGAGGACAGGGTGCGGTGGGCGGGAGGCCGGGCGCGGAGCGGGACTCGCGCCGCGTGGGCGGTGGCTCGTAGAAGGCGCGCAGGGCATCGAGACCGGCTGCGTCCGCGGTGACCAGGGCGGCCAGGCTCAGGCCGGAGGCGTCCCTCAGGAGGCGGGGTGGTGACCCCTTCGGCGTGCCGTGGAGCTGCCCACGCCACCGGGCTGCGGCAAGGAGGTAGTCGCTCACCGCACGGAGTACGGGTTCGACGGTGGTGAGGAAGGTGGCGGTGACGGCGTGGGCCTCGGCCGGAGTGCCGGCCGCGGTGAGGGCCGTGAGGTACGGGGTGAGGTCCGGTGCGGCGAGCAGCCCCGAGGGCAGGGGGTGTCGGGCCAGGTGCGGCTCGGCGTCGCGGCCCGCCCAACGCAGAAGATCGTCGTCCGTGGCTCTGCCGACGTGCGCCGCGGTGGTCTGCTCGCCGGTGCGGCCAGTGTTGTCGTACAGCTCGAAGTCGGGGTTCATGGCCTCTCGTGCTGGGAGGCAGGCGGTCCCGGCCTTGGGGAGGACCGGGCCGCCGGTGATGTTGTGACAGCGGAGTTGCGGCTGCCCGCCTTGTTCAGGACGGGAGGAGGCCGGACGGTTCGGTCTTCTCGGCCTTCCCGCCGAAGGCAGGGCGTTCGAGGTCGCCGAGGTGGGCGGTGCCGGTGTGGGTTCGGAAGGCGTCGATGCGTTCATCGACGTAGGTGGACGCGGCGGGGCTTCTCGTCCATGCGGGCGTCAGTGTCGAAGAGCGCGCGTTCATGAAGAAGGGGTCGGCAGGCCGGATGGGTCAGCGCGGACGTGTCGACGGGCGTGGGGATGAGGGGGCAGGGCGGGGCCGGGAGGGGCAGCGGGGGAGTGTTGCCCTGGTGGGGTGGCGAACGTTCGCATGCGGGTGCTGATGGGGTGCAGGTCGTGGGCCATTCGTTCCAGGGCGGTGATGGCGTCGGCCACGTCGTCGTGGAAGTCGAATGCCTCGTCGGCGCCGGTCTCGCAGACCTGGTTCGCCACGGCGTCGAGTAGTTCGGCGAGCTGTGCCAGCAGCCCGGTCTCTGGATGGAGAGCCTGCTCGGTCAGGGCGGCGGCGTCGGCCAGTGAGAGGTCTTCCGTCTGCTCGCTGTGTGTGGAGAGTTGCCGTTCGTACGCGTCGCGAGTGCCGTTGTGGTGCCGTAGATGCTGGTGATGACGGGCACCATCAGCAGTGTTGTCGGGGAGGAAGGCCGGGGCGGAGGCGAGTTCCACCGGTCGGCGGCGGCTGCCCTCGTAGACCCAGCCGCGGGGATTGGGCACGGGCGTGGTCGTCTTGATTCCCTTCGGGATTCCTGAACTCACGGGCCTTTTCAGTGCATGCGGGCGTCGGTGTCGAAGAGGGTGCGTTCGTGGGGGTGGAGGAGGTGCTGGACGATGAACGACCGTCCGGCGACCTTCCACAACCCTCTGCCGCGGTTGAGGTGGGCGATGGCCTCGGACTCGACGGTGGTCAGACCGAGGAGGGCTGCCGCGGCGGCGAGCTGGTCGGTCTCCTGGCGGTAGATGATGCGGGTGGAGCAGTCGGCGAGGAGGCCCTCGGCCAGAGCCCGTCCGCGGGATCCGACGTCGCCGGCGGTCAGCAGATCGCTGAGCCGGTGGATCACCATCAGGTTGGCGATACCGAGGCCGCGGGAGAGCTTCCACTGGGACTGCATGCGCTGGAGAAGACCCGGGTGGCGCATGAGACGCCAGGCTTCGTCGTACACGATCCAGCGCCGGCCGCCGTTCGGGTCGGTGAGCGCGCTCTCCATCCAGGCGGAGGCACAGGTCATGGCCAGCACGAGGGCGGTGTCGTCGCCGGAACCGCCCAGGCGGGAGAGGTCGATGGTGAGCATCGGGCTGTTCGGATCGAACGCCACGGTGGAGGGGGCGTCGAACATGCCGGCCAGGTCACCGTGCACGAGCCTTCTCATGGCGTGGGCGAGGTCCCGGGCGGCGTCACCGAGGCGCCCGGACATGGTCCCGCCCATCAGGTCCAGGGTCGCGGGGTTGTTGAGGGTTGTGGCGATGTCGCCGAGGAGCGGAGTCCGGCCGGTGGCGGCGGCCTGGCCGACGACCGCGTCAAGGGCGACGTCCAGCGCGGTGTGCTCCATCGGCGCGAGGTCCCGGCCGAGGACCGTCCGCGCCAGCGAGCCGAGCAGCAGCAGGCGGCGCTTGCGGATCTCGCCCGCCCACTCCTCCTCCGGTACGGACTCCGGACGGGGTGCGGCATCCAGAGGGTTCAATTTCCCTGGGAGGCCAGGGCCGAGGGCGATGGAGGTGCCGCCGAGCGCGGACGCGACGGGCGTCCACTCGCCCTTGGGATCGCAGGGGACGTAGACGCGGTAGCCGAACGCGATGGAGCGCAGCGCAAAGGACTTGGCGAGCGCGCTCTTGCCCTGCCCGATCACCCCCGCCAAAAGCACGTTCGGATTGGTGAAGCCTTCTACCTTGCCGTACAGGGTGAACGGATCGTAGCTGAAGGCCGCTTCCGCGTGGACGTCGCGGCCGATGTAGATGCCGTCGGCGCCGAGTCCGCCCTCGGCGAGGAAGGGGTACGCCCCGGAGGCGATGGCGGTGGTCATGCGGTGGGCGGGGAGCTTGAGCCGGGATCCGCGGGCGGAGGCGGGGCCGGGACGTCCGGTGAGCCCGTAGAGCGGTGCGGGCAGCGGCTCCTCGACGGGAACGGTGCCGTCGGGGTGGGCAGCAGCATGGGCGCGGGCCTTCGCGGTGGCTTCGGCGAGCTGCTTTCGGGCCCTGCGGCGGCTGGCGCGGTCCGTGCCGTTCGGAGTGAACAGCGGGCTGGCGGAGGCGCGGCGGGCTCGGCGCGCGGGCCGGTGGGACATCGGGGTTCCGTTTCGGCGGTGCTGTCCGCTCATGAGGCGCGGGCGGTGTGGTCGGCGGGGGTGGTCTTGCGGCGGACGGCGTGGCCGGTGGCGAGGTGCCGGTGGCAGATCGTCAGGAACGGTGGGCCCTCCGGTAGACGCGGAGGGGCGCAGTCCGTGCCGGTGTCGGCGCTGTTGGGGAGGGTGTGGAAGGCGTCGTGGACGGCGGTGCCGGCCTGCCACAGGCGGGTGTGCGCGGTGGCGAGGTGACGGCCGGCGGCCGGGTGCGACGGCCGGGTCTTCTCGGCGAGCCGGTCGAGGAGCTGGTGGAGGGTGCTGAGGTGGGCGTGGAGGGTGTCGAGGTGGGCGCGGTCGGCGGGCTGCTCCGTGCTGGTGCGGTGGTGGTGGCGCAGGCCGGCGGTGGCGGCGCGCAGGTAGGGCAGTGCGTCGGGGGGTGTGGTCAAGGTGTCCTTACGGCCAGGCGGGTCCGGGTTCTTCAGAAGGTGGGGAGCCGTCGGGCCGGGGGCTGGATGGGAAGGGGCGGAAGTGCAGCGGAAGTCACCGAGGGGGCGATCGGGATGGCGTGGGCCTGCTCGCGCCGCAAGTCGTGGAACTCCCCAAGGGCGGGGAGGCCGGGGTGGCTCGCCTCAAGGACGACCACGACGACGGGTTCTTTGTCGGAGCAGGCGCTGGCGCTGATATCTGTCAGCCACTCCCGGTACGTCGGCAGGCGGACGAGGGCTGCGTACGCGGCTTCCAGCCCATGGCTGTTGACCACGAAGAGGTGGGGCTTCTCGCCGTCGTGACGCTCGCGCCCGGACACCGCGACGGTGAACGGCCCCGGTGCGCCGGGTGTGATGAGTTGTTGCAGTTCGTCGACGAGGCGGTCGAGGCGGTCGCTGGCCTCGATGGTGGTCTCCCACCGGGCCTCGTCGTACGCGCCGTACTCACCGTCGATCACGTCGCCGTCGACGCGGTACTCGTCGAGCCGTTCCTGGTGACGGCGGTTCATCTCCCGGAGCTGGGCGATGAGGTTGCGGATCTCGGTGGCCAGGCCGTCCGGCCGGGGTCACAGAGCGATCCGGGCGAGCGGGAGGGCGCCGGTGGTCAGGGCGTCGGGCTGCTGGTAGTCCAGGCGCCGCAGGTCGACCTGGGCGGATCCGGCCGCGGTCTCGATCTGCGCGCACGCCGCGTCGAGCAGGGCGTCGGTCTCGGCGGAGACGGTGAGCAGGCCGGTCAGGTCGACGTCGGCGTGCCCGGCGATGAGCTGGCGTTCGCGGGCCTTGGCGTCGGCGTATTCGACGCTGTCGGCTTCGGAGTCGACCATGCCCCGCCTCCTGCGCTCGTTCGCGTCGGCGATGATCGTGGCCTTGGTGCGCTGGACGTCACGCAGCGCGGCCTCCAGCTTCTGCGGCACGTATATAAGGGAGAGGGACCGGCGCACACCGGCGGAGAACATCAGCCCGTGCAGGAACCCGGGGGAAGTTTCGGTGCGGGGCCAGTTCTCGATCCAGTAGGTGGCGTGCCGGGCGCTGTCGGTGATCACGCGGTCGTGTTCTTCGACCTGGACGACGGGTCCGGCGGCGGTCGGGTCGGCCTCGGCCTTCCCGGAGGCCGACCACTGCTGCAGCCGGGACAGGGCGGCGGGGTCGTAGGTGGTGCGGATGACGGCGGCGATCTCGGTGGCGGTGAGCCAGCCGGTCACGGTCAGCCCGGCGGATCGTACGGCCTGGGCGACGGAGGCCGTGGTCTGTTCCAGCACGGTGAACGCCCCCGGAAGGCCACCCCCGGCCTGGGAGATGAGGCGCTTGGCGGCGCGGAGGTCGAGGGAGATCGCGAGGTATGCCTCGTGCGGTGCGGCGGCCGGTCCGGCGGCGGCGACGAGGTCGGCGTACACCTGCCCGGCGACGGGGGTGTCGGGGTGGCCGTGCTGGGTCCAGTGCCGGGTGAGGGTGTCGCCGGAGTCGGGGACGGTGCGCTCCAGGACCTGGATCGCTGAGATGTGTCCGTTGCGGGAGATGCTGACGAGCGTTCGTCCCCAGCCGGTGACGTTGGCGTTCTGGGTGGCGGGGTCGAGGAGGGCGAAGGCCCGGCTGGAGACGCGGGCGATGGCGGTGAGGGTGCGGCGGTGCGGGTCGTAGACGGCCGCCGCCTCGGACCCGTGCGGGGTGACGACGCGCAACGAGGCGCTGGTGCCGGGGAGGTGGAGGATGCCGTCCTGGCGGGGGCGGGACACGGGCTTGGCGAGCCACAGGGTCTGGCCGGTGCGGCGCCGGTGGGCGTAGCGCAGGACGATGGGCGCCCAGTCGATCAGGGACCGTCCGTTCCGCTTCCCCAGGACGAGGGCGGCGACCGCTGCCCACAGCGGGGCGAGGGCTGCGGCGCCGGTCAGGCCGGTGGTCACCACGGTGACCACGAGCAGGGCGAGCGCGGCGGAGGTGAGCAGGAGCTGTGGGAGGGACAGGCCGAGGAGGATCCCGCGCCTGGACCGGTGTGGAAACTTGACCGTGAGCGGGGTGAGGGTGTCAGACAAGAGGGAGACCGTTCCGGAAGCGCGGGGTGGGTGTCGGGCGTGGGGGTGGGGTGCCGGGCAGGACACCGCCAGGGGTGGTGTCCTGCCCGGCACGGAGGGGGCAGGGTCAGTCGCCGGTGGGCGACGGGCCGCTGGGACCAGAGGGCGTGGGGCTGGTGCCGGGGACCGGGCGGGCGGTGCCGTCCGGTGCGGGCGGGGCGCCCTGCGGGGGCGGCGCGGACCCCGCGGGGGGCAGGGTCGACCAGCCGATGCGCGGGTCCGGGGCGGATTCAGCCGATCCGGCAGCGGACTGCGGGCCGGGCGGATTGGAGCCGCCGGTCCCGTCCTGCCCGCTCTCGCTGGTGGCGGACCGTACGGACTTCTCCAGTCCCTGGACCGCGGCGTCGGCCACCGGCGACACACCGGTTCCACCGTGACCGCCGCCGTCCTGACCGGCCCGGTCGTCTCCACCACCGGACTTGCTGCTGGTGGACACGGAGGAGGAGGCGATGTCACCGGGGAACTGCCCGGGCACGGACTCGGGACCCTGTGGGGCGGCGCCCCCGGCTCCCGCCCCGCCGGCCGCTGCTCCGGCTCCGCCGGACGCTGCGGCTGCTGCCTTCCGCGCGGCCTGCTCGGCGTGCTGGCGGGCGACCTGGGCGCCGGCTCCACCGGCGCGGTGGATGGATTCGCCGTCGGTTCCTTCGGCGGCCCAGTGCACGAACTTGAACGTCGCGTACGGGCTGAGCAGAACGAGGGCCATGATCACGATTCCGGCCATGACATCGGCGAGTGCCGCGATGCCGTCCTCCGGATTCGTGTTGCCGATGGCGGAAGCGCCGAGGAGGAAGATCACCGCCATCAGCAGCTTGGAGACGATGAGGGTGGCGGTGGCCTCGATCCAGCCGCGGCGCCAGCGGCGGGTGGCCTCCCAGCCGCCGCCGGCCGCCGCGAACACGGCCAGGGTGACCAGCACCAGGATGCCGACCTTGCGGACCATCATCACGCACCAGTACAGGAACGCGCCGATCGCGGCGCCGAGTGCGGCGAAGGTGGGGACGAGCCATCCGAGTCCGGAGAGGGCGCCGATCTGGGAGACCTTGACCATGCGGCGGACGGAGTCCTCGACCGAGGTGTTCGCGGCCTTGAACAGGCCGTCCGATAGAGCGTCGACGACTTCGATGGCGACCGTGGTGAGCGCGATGGCGACGAACGCGAAGAGCACACCCGACGCGGTGCCGGTGAATGCCTGGGTCAGCGCTTGGCCGTCGCGTTTCATCGCGGCCCGGACGAGCTGGGCGCAGAACGTCGCGACCAGCACCACTAGGCCGATGGGGAGCAGCAGTTCGTAGTTGTCGCGGAACCAGCCCGCGTTCAGGTCGACCGCGGTGGTGACGTTGACGGCGTCGGCCGCGAGTTCGGCCGCCGCTGCGGCCAGTTCGCCGGAACTCTTGGCGATCCAGTTGCCGATGCCCTCGGTGATGGCTTTGCCGGGGTCGGCGACGAAGTCGATCGCGTCGGCTGCGTCGCAGATTTTGCCCGCGACGGGTATGGAGCAGAAGTCCACTGAACCGGGACCTCCTTATCTGTCAGGTCAGTGGCTAGGGGGCGATGCGGGGCGCGATGGAGACGAGGCCGCAGGCCGCGCTGGGACGGCACTGGACGGCGAGGGTGACCGCGCGGTCCTCCGCGCCGCCCCCGCCGTCCTTCCAGCGGATCGCCTGCTTGCCGGTGACGGTGACGGCGTAGATGTACGCCTCGGTCAGCCCAGCCGGGTCCTCCGCCAGCGCGGCCTTGAACGCCGACGGGAACTTCGCGTCGGAGATCGTCGCGGTGGTGTGCTGGGCGTTGTCCCGCATCCGTGACCACAGCACCGGATCCGGAACCTGAGCTTGGACCGCGGTCCAGTCGGTGTACTTGGTCTCCGGGGACATCCAGGCGTGCATCCCGGCGAGCTGCTGGTCCCGGCTGGTGGACCGGGCGTCGTACGACCACAGCATCGCCGTCGCCGCCTTCCCGTACGTGAGGGGATCATCGAGCCGCGGCGGCTTGGCCACCGAACCTGTCCCGGGCGAAGACGGGGCGGTGCCGAGGTTGTCCTTCGTGGCCGGGGCGCTGCTCGCTGGAGCGGCGGGGGCGTTGGTGCGGCGCTGGTCCCGGTCGCCGGTGGCCCAGGCGACGAGGCCGGCGACCGCGACCAGCAGCGTGATCACGATGGTGACGGCGGCGATACGCCGGTTGGCCGACCAGTGGCCGGTGTGGCGGTGGAGCACGGAGGTGCGGGAACGTTTCATGTCAGTTGACCTGCGTCCCCAGCGCGCTGAAGAACTGGACGATGCCGTTGGCGGCGCCGAGGCCGAGCGCGGCACCGGCGCTCACGAGGGCGCCCTTCTTGCCGTTGGCCTCGGCCTGGTGGCCGCCGGAGTGGTGGCCCCAGGCCCACACTCCGAGGGAGACGGCCAGCGCGCCGACGACGGCGATGATGCCGAACATGTTGATGCTGCTCACGACGTCGCGGAGGACATCGAGCCCGGGGAGGCCGCCGCCCTTGGGGGTGATGCCTGGGTCGAAGGCGAGGAGGTGGGTACGGTCCATCGAGGTGGTGGGACTCCTTGCGTATACAGGCGCGCGGGCCTGCGGAAATACGGGAAGAGGCAGAGCGGAACGGGGGATCGGCCGAGGGGCCGGAGAGAGGAACGGGGCGTCAGAGGACGCGGCGCACGGTGAGGATCTTGGTATCGGCCGCGGGCTCGATGCGGACCACGGTCCCGGTGCGCGGGGCGTTGATCAGCAGTCCGGAGCCCATGTAGAGGCTGACGTGCTCGGGCACGGCGGCCGTGCCCCGGGAGAAGATCAGGTCACCGGGCTTCAGCGCTTTCGCGGAGACCGCCTTGCCCTCCTTGACCTGCGTGTACGTGGTGCGGGTCAGGGTGACGCCGGCGGCGGCGTACGCCTGCTGGGTGAGGCTGGAGCAGTCGCAGCGGCCCATCGGGTCCGGGCCGCGCGGGTCCTTGCAGGTCCCGCCCCACTGGTAGGGGGTGCCGAGCTGGCCCATCGCCCAGCGGATCGCCGTCTTTGCCCGCGGGTCGGTGTCCTTCGGGATCTCGTATCCCTTGGGCACCGTGCCGGGCGGAATCGGACCGAACTCGGCCCCGTCCTCGCCGGGCACGCATCCGGAGGCGCCGCCGCCGGGGTTGTCCCCGTTCGGGGCGCCGCTGTCGGGCAGGATGGCGACGATCGCCGTCTGCAGGGCGCGGGAGAGTGGCTCCCACTGCGCGTACGCGTCCGGGAAACCGGAGCGCTGGACAGCCTGGGCGGCCTGGGTGATCGTCATCGACTCCCACCCCGGCACCTTCAACAGCCCCTCGTAGAACTTCGTCGACGCGTAGACGGGGTCGCGGACCTGCTCCGGTGTTCCCCAGCCCTGGCTCGGACGCTGCTGGAAAAGGCCCAGGCTGTCGCGGTCGCCGTAGTTCAAATTCCGGAGGCGGGACTCCTGGAGTGCGGTGGCCAGCGCGACGACCTGTCCTCGCTCGGGCACCTTCATGGAGATGCCGGTGGCGACGATGGTCTTGGCGTGGGGGATCTGCTCGTCGGGCAGCTCCAGGCCCTCGATCCGGATGTCGCCGTCGGCGCCCTCACCGTTGAGGATCGCGGCGACCTGCTTGGCCATCGCGACGGTGTCGACATCCGAACCTGGAAGACAGGAGGCGGCGTTGAGGGCGGCGCCGCTGCCAGCCGCGGCGACGACGGCGACACCGGCGATCAGGAGAGGGGAGAGGCAGAACACGCCGATGGCGGCGGCTGCGCCCTTCACCCGGTGCCGCCTCCCATGGAGCGGTCGGTCGCCGGTGGCCGGATGCCCGGCGGTTCAGGGCATGCGTGTGTCACGGATGGTCCTTCGGTGAGGTCCGGCCGTCTCGTGCCCGCGTCAGCGGTGGGAAGGCGGAGGCGGCCGGTGATGGGCGAATTCGGGGCTTGCACGGAGGGTGCGAGTTGCCGCTCGCAGCCCCTGCCGGGCGGGGATCAGACGTGTGGGGACACGAAGCCTCTGTGGAAAGGGAAAGGGGTGGGGTGGGCAGCAGCGGTGTTCGCCGGCCCGGTTCCAAAACAGTAAACGCCGATCCCCGGTTGACGAAATAGTTCCTCCACCGAGCCCGCCGGCCATGGATCGGGCCCGGCGGCGATAGCGGTCAGCCGGGGATCGTGCCCTAGAGTTTTTGGTACTCCCCTCGCACGCCACCTCCACGGGCTCTGCGGGCTCCCCCCTGTCCATTCATCGCCCGTGGACTCTTCTGCCATGCCGAGGCGGATTCCCCCAACCTGTTCCCGACCGAATCCGGGGTACCCCTTTGCCTTTTTCCCTCCACCAGGGCGATGCCCTGACCGTCCTCGCCGGGCTGCCGGACGACTGCGTCGACTCCGTCATCACCGACCCTCCGTACAACTCCGGCGGGCGCACCGCAAAGGAGCGCACGAGCCGGACCGCGCGCCAGAAGTACACGTCCGCGGACGCCGGGCACACGCTGCCGGACTTCACCGGCGAGAACATGGACCAGCGGTCGTACGGGTTTTGGTTGACGCAGATCATGACCGAGGCGCACCGCCTCACGAAGGTCGGTGGCACGGCGCTCGTGTTCACCGACTGGCGTCAGATGCCGGTCACGACGGACGCGATCCAGGCGGCCGGCTGGCTGTGGCGCGGGGTCCTGGCCTGGCACAAGCCGCAGGCCAGGCCCCAGAAGGGCCGCTTCACCCAGAATTGCGAGTTCATCATCTGGGCCAGCAACGGCGCGATCGACGCTGCCCGGAACCCCGTCTACCTCCCTGGTCTGTACTCGGCATCGCAGCCGTCGGGCAAGGACCGCAAGCACATTACGCAGAAGCCCGTTTCGGTGATGCGTGAGCTGGTGCAAATCTGCCCGGACGGCGGGACGGTTCTCGACTTCTGCGCGGGCTCGGGCTCGACGGGGGTGGCGGCCCTGCTGGAGGGCCGTGACTTCATCGGTGTCGAGAAGACCGAGCACTACGCGCAGATCGCTTCCGACCGGCTCACCGAGACGCTGCGGCAGACCCGTGCCCAGGAAGATTTCGTCCTCTCCGCCTGATAGTTCCTGCCGTGCGGCACGGTCCGGACTGCCCTGTCGGCAGCCAGCCCGTGCCGCACGCACTGGACTTATAGCAGTCGGTCCCCGGTTGGCGAAATCGGAGATTCCCCGGACCGTTGAAACCGAATTTTCTTCCCAGCGGTTGCGGTGTCAAGGAGACCTGAATTCTTGTCTGACCCCATAAATCCCCTCGATGAGGGGGAGATGGAGCCGATACGGCTCCCTGATTCCGGTCTGGAGAGCATCGAGGCGAGCGTCCGGAAACTTCTGGACCGCACAGCGGAGCAGGCGAAGCAGCTCGACAGCCTCTCCGCCGACCCCGGGGGCGACCCCCTCCTTGGCCGCGGCCCGTCGCCGTTCGCCGGATTCGGGCTTCCCGCCGGCTTCCCGGGGATGCCCGGCATGCCCCCGCCGCCACCCCCGCCCCCGGACCCGAAGCCGATCCTGGAGCTGAGCGGCGAGGCTCTCGAAGACGAACTCGACGCCTTGACCGACTGGGTCGACGGGTTCCTCCTGCCCGCCTACGGGGCGGAGGTCACCACCGCCGCGCCGTGGTGCGAGCGGTGGCAGGAGCATCAGGACGTCACCGCCTGGATGCACGCCCTGTGGATGGCTTACCAGCAGCATAAGGACGCCGAAGCCGGACTGTCCGGGATGCTGGTGTGGCACCGGGATTTCCTCACCCACGCCATGGCCGCCGTACGGTCGCCCGGCGGCCCGTTGTCGGCCTGCATGACGGATCCGGACCGGCCCTCGCACCGGCTGCTGCCCGGACCGAAGCCCTCCGCCCGCACCCCGCGGTCTGTCCCCGGGCCATCGGGTGAGCCAGGGGACGGTTCGTGACCGGGACGCTGTCCGGGCTCAGCCTCGACCCCCGCGTGGTCGCGGACCTGCTGTCCGCACCCGATGCCGTACGCGATCGGGCGCTCACCCGGCTGACAGAGCTGACCACCGCAGTGTTGCCCGGCGGTACTTCTCTTCCCGGCGAGCTGGCCGGCTTCCGCGAACTGCCCCTCGGTGACGGCGCCCCGTGGGGTCTCGTCTACGCCCAGCGTCCGGCCCCGCCCGCCTCGGTGCACCGCACCGAGGCCCATGTGGTGGCCGTACAGCCCAGCGGACCCCATCTGCACGACACGGCCCGCGCCCGGCTCGGTCTCACCCGTCCGGTCAGCGCCATGGCCCACGCCTCCCGCACATCCTCCCCCCAACTCCCAGCCCAGCAGCACCTGGTGCTCCCTCCGCGCCCTGTCTCTCCGGCGCGGCCGGGACTTCCCCAACCCGCACCCACCCTGAAGGGACCTTCGCGTTGACGACCTTCCCCACCGACTTCGACCGTGCCGCAGCCGTCCTGCTGGAGACCGAGCTGCCACCTGAGCTGTCCCGCCACCGGGCGATCCTCAACACCCACCTCGATGTTCAGCAGATGGACGAGCTGATCTTCGGCCCCGACAGCCCCGCCCTGGACAACAGCCTCACCGTCGACCAGCAGATCAAGGAGTTCACCGACCTCCTCGCCCAACGGCTCACCGCCGGCCGCGAACTCGCCCGGCTCCTCTCCGCGGATGCCTGCACCTGCACCTGCACGTGCCCGACCAACACCGGCACCGGTGACCGTTCCGACGAGCCGCTTCAGGAGACCGAGTTCGCGTTCGTCTCCGGCAGCCGGGTGCCGCCCCCCGGGGTCCTGCACGCGGTGCTCGGAATCTTCGCCGACCTCGGAGATCCCGACGCCCTCGCCTCCGCCGACCTGGTGGCCGCACTGCGCACCCTGCCCGGCACCGCCGAAGGCCGCTGGCGCTACGCCGACCTGACCCACGCCCGGCTCGCCCAGCTCCTGGCCCCGTACGAGGTCCAGTCCCGCGACATTACCCTCCCCGACGGGCGCCGCCGCAAGTCCTACCGGCTGTCGGCGCTCCTGGCCGCCGCAGACCGTTGACCCGCAGCGATCCCGGCACGAGGACCTCCGCCCGTACCGCGGTGACGAAGGCGCTCACCGATCTCGACCACCGGATCGAAGTCGCCACGGGCCGCAGCGTCGACACCCTGTGGGACCAGCGGGACCGCGGCCTGGTGGACGGGCCGCTCGCCGCCATGGTGGACGCCCACCGTGCCCTCGCCCAGGCCGAGACCGGCGTCACCTTCCACCGCGTGCTGCTGCACCGGCTGACCAGCGGCGAGTACCCGGTCGACGGGGCACTGCTGGAACGCATCGACCGCACCGTTGACCAGCTGAAGGAAGCGGTGGCCCAGCGGGGCGGCCTCCGGACGACGGCACTGGCGGCGCTGGAGACCGTCGAAGCTGCTTCCCGTACGCCGCCGTCCCCCGCCGCAGCGGAGCTGTCGCCGCAGGACTAGGCCGCGCTGCTGGCCATCGCCCAAGGCACCAGGCTCCGCGAGCATTTGCTCACCCAGCGGGTTTCGGTGGTCACCGCCTCCGGCACAAGGATCGGTTCCGAGGCTCTTCGGCGCCAGGAAGCGGACGGACTTGTCGAGCGCGACACCACCCACCCGCTCCACGCTGGACAGCCCGTCACCCTCACCCCGGCCGGCCGCGCCGCCCTGTCCGCCCGTCGCTCGGCACCGCCGTCCACCGCGCCCGCCCAGCGGGCGGGCGCCCGGCCCGGCGTCCCGCTCCCGCCACTGAAACCTGGCCCCCGCGCGCAGCCTTCCTCCCCTGACGTCTTGAAAGCCCCTACCCATGCCCCATGCCGTTGACTTCCGCCTCGACGACTTCGAGGCGGCCACAGAGCAGGTCGGTGACGCCTTCTGGCAGCACATCGAAATCCACGAGACCGACTTCACCGCGCTTGCCCAGCACCACACCGAGGACGGGCGGCACAGCTACTACGTCCTCCACGACGGCTCCGCCACCTGGGGCATCCCCGGCAAGCCGCAGATCGTCGCCCTGCACATCCAGCGGGAGACCGATGCCCAGGTGTTCCGGTTCCAGCACACGACCGTGCCTCTGCCCGCGATGGCGCAGTCCTGGCTGATCGCCCGCGGCTGCTCCCAGGAAGGTATCCGGCTGCCCCCGGGAACGGGGACGGCGTCGGCCGACGACACCACCCGCGCACTGGAGGAGCGGCTCATGGGCGACGGCGACCACTTCGCCTTCCTCGCCAGCTACACCCACGACACCTCCGACACCCCGGAGACCACCGTGCTGCTGCACGCGGTCGACGAGCAGGAGCCCATGCCGTTCCGGGTCCTGCTGCAGCGCGTCGACACCACGGCCTGGACGCACACCCTCCGCGAAGGCGCCTTCCGCACCTTCGAGGACGCCACGACCTGGTGGGAGGCCCACTGGGACGGAGAAGCCCCGGCGCTTCCAACTCTCCCCGCCAGCACCCGCAGCCTCGGGTCACGGCCCGCCGTACCGGCGCCGGCCGCGCCGCCCCCGGGCCGGGCCCGCTGACCACGCCATGCGCCGTCATGCACTGCCACGGGTGGGCGAAAGATAGCAGCACTTTCCCGGTTCGCGAAAACGGGAATTCTCCGGACTCTTGAGATTGCCCGAACAGCATCCCGTGCGGGCCCGTTTCCGTATGCACTCGTCCAGGCCGGAGGTCAATTCCCCATGTACACACGCCATATCACCGTCACCGCAGCCGTCATCGGCGCCCTCGCCCTGCCACTGCTTTCCGCCCCAGCCGCCCAGGCCGCGGCCCCCTCGGCGGCTCCCGCCGCTCCCCGGCCCTGTGAACGGCCCGGACCGTGGGTGATCGGGACGAAGGCGGTCACCATCCGCGCCAAGGCCACCACCAAGGCCACGGCCGTCGGAATCCTCTACAAGGGCCAGAAGTTCACCGTCCACAAGACCAGCGGAAATTGGCACCAGATCACCAACGAGTCCACGGGAATCAAGGGCTGGGTGAGCGGGACGTACGTCTACCGCGACGTCCGCATGTGCCTCAACTGACGCCTTCCCGCACCGCGAATTCCGCCCGTCCGCTTTCCATTGGAGAAATTTGGAGAGGAGTTTCGTGTCCGATGAAGCCGACGACGTGATGCGCGTCCTCACCGAGCAGATCGAGGCACGCTTCGGCATGAGTGTGCCTTCGCTGCGGCGCGCGGTCGCCTTCGCCCCGCACGCCAGCCCGGCGGCGGTGGAGGTCGTGCGCTGGCACGGCCTCCTGGCCACCGCGCAGAGCGCGCTGGAGCGGGCCGAGGACGCGCTCGTGACCGTCCTCGACACCGTGCCCGGCGACCTGTCGGAGGACCACGACCGCATCATGCACTTCGCCAACCGGGTCAACGAATCCGTTCAGATCCGGGACGGCCGCGCGTCCGTCCTCACCTTCCTCCTCGACCCCGACGCACCGGGCAAGGACGGTCCCGCCGCCTGGCGCGGAGCCGTCCCCGCGCACCGCCGGGGCAAGCCCGCGCTGCCGACCACCACCCCAGCGGCTCCCGCAGCGCCGTCAGCACCGGTGCGGCGGGGTGCGGGCCGGTGAGCGTGACCGCCCGTCCGGGGCGGGGCGAGGGCGGGACGGCCGTAGGGATGAGCGAATCCGACACGACGGCCGTCGCCGTCGCCGCCCGTATCGAGGATTTGTACGGCCGGCCGCTCGCCGACCTCCGGACCCGCGCCGCTGATTCACCGCCGGGCATGCTGTCCGCCCTCCTTGGTGCCCTGTCCGATCTCGAGTTCGCCGAGCGGCGGATCGACTTCGAGCGGGACCGGCTTCGCCAGCTCTCCCATCCGGAGCGGACGGTCGGCCGGGCCGAGGCAGGGCACATCCTCGACTGCGCCCGCCGCCTCGCCGACTCCGTCACTGTCCGCGACACCCAGGCCCAGACCCTGACCGCGGTGCTCAGCAGCCTGCACCGCGTCCCCGCCCCCGAGCAGCCCGCTGTACCGGCTCCACCGCCGCTGCCCGTCCCCACCGCGCCGACGCGCTGACCCATCCCTTTCTCGTTCCTGGAGCATCCTGCCTTGGCCCCCACCGGTCTGACCCCCGCCGTGCGCACCGATCTGGCGCGCGTCACGGAGTCCCTGTCCATGCTCACCCCGCGCTGGAACGTCCAGCTCCTCCTGGTCCTCTCGGACAAGCCGCTGCGCTACACGGAGATCAAGCAGCGGATGCCGTGGCTGGCCGACGGCCAGCTCCACCCCAAGCTCCGCCACCTCGTCGAACTCGGCCTGGTCGACCGCACCGAGCACGGTGTCCGCCACGTCACCTACGGCCTGACCAGCCGCGGCACCGACCTGATACCGGTCCTGACCGCCATCGCCACCTGGGCCGACACCCACCTGGAGAAGGAACCCGTATCCGCCCTCGGGTCGGAGACGTTCCGCCGGGCCCGGGACGTCGAGGACACCCTCGTGCTGATCGCCGCCCGGCACGCCACCCCGATCCTGTGGACCCTCCAGGCCCGCGGCACCGCCACCGCCACCACGGTGGCCAGCGAGGCGATGCCTGGCTACGGCCTCAGCTCCGTCTACCCCAAGCTGCGGCAGCTCATCGACGACGGGCTCGTCGACGTCGCCGACGGAACCTCCTACCGGCTCACCGCCTCGGGCCGGGCCTTGGCCCCCGTCTACGGCGCGATCACCGCGTGGGCGGCCGGACGGCCCCTCGCCGAGGCCGTCGTCCATCCGCTCTGGGGACGGCCGACCCCGTCCCAGCAGACCGGCGCCTGGGCCAGCACCCCGACCCGGCTCCCGGCCCCCGCCATCCCGACCGCATGGCGGGCCGGCGGACTCTTCTCCCATCAACCCCCTGCCCGCGCCCTCGCGGGCGGACCGGCAGGAGGCCCGCGCCGATGACCACCACCGACACCACCTGCGAACAGCCCGCCCGTACCGCCGCACTCCTGTCCCACCCGGGCCTGATCCGGCTGATCACGGAGATCGACGACCACGGCCCCGTCCCGACTGCCCTCGGCCGGGCCTTCCCGGACCTGCCCCGCCATCAGATCCGCCACGCCCGCGACACCGCCCGCGACCTCCGGCTCATCCATTCCGACCACCACGCCGGACAGCCCGTCTACCTGTTGACCGGCCGCGGCACCGATCTCGCGGAGCTGTACGACCAGGCAGCACGCTGGGCCCGCGCCCACGACTACCCGGCCCGCGACTCCTCCTTCGTCACCCGCGTCCAGGCCACCCTCGACCACCTCACCGAGCTGGCCCGTCACACCGAAGCGACGGCATCCGGGACCGGGCACCTCCTGGACACCCTCGCCCGGTGGGACTGGACGAACCCGCCCTCCGCCAACCCGTCGCTGCCCGAGGCCGCGTGAACCTCCGCCCCGAAGTCGGCAACCGCCCTTCCCCGTACCGGAGGTGCCCATGACCGACTACGACGAGGTGTACGTCAGCCCTCGCTACCTCGCCGGATCGACCGCCATCGGCGATCCGGGCCTCCAGCCCGCGCTCGACGCCGGCTGGACCATCAGCCACGACGAACTCGGCAACGCCTACCTCCCGTCCCCGGACCAGCGGATCCGCATCGGATACATGCCCGAGGGCGGTGACGACGCCCTGTGGAAGATCGCCGCCTACCAGCACCCGTTCGCCACGCCCCGGTGGGCCGCCGCCTTCAGCTCCGACTGCCCCACCGAATTCGTCACCGCCTTCACCACCGCCCTCGTCCCCTTGCACGAACCGGAAGGAACGGCCTTCCTCACCGGAGGCATCGGCTACTACGTCCCCGACGTCCACCCCGTGGTGGAGCCGCTGCTGGATGCCGGGTGGACATGGGGCAACGAGCGGCGTCTGGAGCTACGCGCGCCCGACGGGCTCGCCGGGGCCTGGTTCGACCGCCGCGACCTCGACCCCGACGACGAACTGACCACCAACGACACCCGCTGGGGCATGTGGGGCGGCCCACCCCGATCCCGCTGGTACGCCGTCTTCTCCAGCCACACCCCCACCCGGCTCATCACCGCCACCGCCGCGGCGGTCGTCGACCCGGCACCCGTCCTGCGCTGGCCCGGCGAACTCTCCCGGATGACCCGCGAGAACGCGACGATCACACCAGTGCGCCCTCCGGCGCCCACCCCGCTGGACATGGCCCGCGCCCGACGGCCCGCCCCGGCCCTGCGGACGGTCAGCGTTCCCCGCTGGACTACCAGCACCCCCTCCGCCCGCCTGCCCGGCCCTGCCCGGCCCGCATCCCGACGCTGACCCCGTCCCGCGCCACCCGTCCTGGAGTTCACCCTTGCCCCTGCACGCCGAGCAGTTCTTCACCACCGCCCTTCCCCACCAGCTCGACGGATCCGTCATCGGCGGAGCGTTCTACGCCCAAGCCCCCGACCTGGGGATCCGGCTCCGGATCGACTTCTACGAGACGATCCGCCAGCACACCTACGGCGGCCTGCGACTGTCGGTCATCCACCCCGACAAGGGACAGCTCGACGCCATAACCCTCTCCTTCGCCGACCACGGCACCTTCCACGCCCGCGACCGCCGCACCGGCACCCGCCCAGGCACCAGCGGGCACGCGGTGATCCGCGACTTCCCCCACGACGAGGAACACCGCCCCTGGCAGGGTGGCGACTTCACCGCACTCGCCGACGTCATCCACCGCTACGCCCGCATCTGGGCCATCCCCGCCCCCGAACCCGCCAGCCGCAAAGCCCCGCGCACCACGGCACCAGCACCCGCCCCCTCCCGGACCCAGGGGACCGCCACCCGTGCCAGATAGCACCCTCCGCGAACTCCGCGCCCACGGCATCCGGCCCCACGTCACCAGACACCGCCCCGGCGAACCAGCCTGGACACAGATCGACTTCACCGCCCGCGGAGTCACCGTCCGCCTCTTCGACCACCACGAGCAGTCCCGGACCACCGTGGAGATACACCAACTCCCCGTCTTAGCATGCTCCGCGCCTCCTGAACGCCATCGGCGCCACCTCCGATCCCGAACTGCTCGCCTTCCCAGGCCACCCCGAGGACTACGAAGGCGAAGCCGCGCGGTGGCTCGCCGAGCAGATGGGCAACGCGGTCGGCATGGTCAGCAAATGGCCCGTCCCCGGAACGGAGAACGACGCGTACCCCTCCTGGTACACCCGGGAACTGTCCACCTGCTGGTCCGGCCCCGCCTGGGCACTCCTCGAACTGTCCGCGCCCTCCAAGGACGCCCCCTGCACGCTGCGGATGCACCGGCTCACCGCCGCCGCAGCCCACGCCGTCATCACCACCCTTGCCCGCGTCACGACCCCTGCCGTCCAGCAGCTGTTCACTGCTCCGACCCGCGTAGCGTGGCTACCGGCCGAAGGCAGACCCACTCGCGGCCTTCGACCTTGATGCCGGGACACGTCCCGAGCCCTATCCCGCACCCCGCTGCCGATTCCTCGCGTCGCACGATGATGCGGGTGCCGACCAGGTCGACCATGCTCGTGGGCTCGGCGACCTCAGTGCCATACCACAGGGCCCCGTTCTGACGGAACAGCAGGTCACAGCCGCAAGCTAAGATCTCTAGCGAACCTGGGCGGCTCAGTAGTCCAAGCAGGTAGGAGCGGGCCGCCTCCCGGGGTTCCACGCGTCTGAACCGGCCCGCGGTCCGGGCCATCACCCGGTGGGTCATTGCCCGCCAGCGGGCACGCTCTACGCAAAGGCCTGCGGCCACCGCACGATCTTCGGGAGTCCGGACAACCCCCGATGATCACGCGGTGGCCGTACCTGTTCCCAGCCGGGTCCTCGAAAAGACCGCGAAGTCACACTGGAGTACCAGATGTTCTTCTCCAGGGCGGCGCCCTCGGGGGCATGACGAGTGTTCCCGAGGGTGGCACGGTCGCGGACTCCACGAAGCTCAGGGCAGCTCAGAGCTCCTCCGGAACCTCAGTGAACCGCCCCAGAGATCCACCGATGCTCTCCCCTCGTCCGCCGACTCCACCACAGTGGTGGAGGAACGCGACTGCCCGGCGCGAGGCCGAGCAAGCTATAGCGTCCGAAACTCCTCCGCAGCCACAGGCTGTGGCGGAGTTTCGGACGCGCTTGCCCCCACCCCCAACGGGCGGGGCAACCTTTCCGACACCAGGGGCGCCCGGAGAAGGGAGGCTGCGACCGAGGGCGGACGGCCGCCAGAAGGCGGAGGGGCGAACCATCTGCTCGTCGCTAGCGTCCCCGGCTGCGCCAGACCGTCCAGCGCGACCACGTCCGCAGCGTCCGCCCCACCGCCGACGAACTCGCCACCATCCAGGACGCCACCATCCGGGACGCCACCATCCAGCACGCCGCCAAGGCGGTCGGGCTGGCCACCGCCGGATTCCTCGCCGACGCCGCTGTCGCCCTCGCCCACCGCGACGTCGGCGTGTGGCTGAACCGCCCAGCGCGCCCTGGTCAAAGAGCTGGTGACCGCCGTCACTCAGCTTGCTTGCGCCAGGGACGACCTCAACCAGGTAGCGAGAATCTGAACTCCAGCGAGCACAGCGAAGGTGCCGACAGGGGCGGTCGAACGGGTGCTGCGGACGCCGGGGCATCGAACCCGTCACTCGAACAGAGTCAGCCTTGCTGGCATTGCCGGGAGCAGGCCCAGTGACCTCAGTATGCGTCCGGTATCAGACCCATCGATGATCATGTAGGAGCGGGGGCGCCGGGCGTCATGGGCGTAGGCGTCCATCATGCCAACCACGCTCGGCTTGATCTGGTGACAGTGCTGCAGAACGAGTAGCTCCGCGGGCTCGGTGAACAGCCGGTCGATTTGATCGCCGTTCTTCCCCAGGGCCTTGACGTCCATGGCACGAGGGTAGCCAGGTCCCTTGAACAGCCAGGCTGCCGACATCTGACGTCCACGGGTGAACACTCGTGATGTGTAGAGATCGGAGCGCTCGCCACCCCAGTCCTTGGGAACGTACGGCTCGCCGATCAGCTTGGCGAAGGCGTGTTTCACTGCGTTTTCCGGCACGCGCAGGACCGCTTCACGCTCAGCCCCTGTGAGGGGAGAAGCGAAGTCGACCCCGCTGAACTGGCCGATATCGCCGGGATACACCCGCGCTCCCGGTGCTGGGCTCCCGGCGACAAGCTCGTCATCGACGAACGACCTGACTCCGATGAAGACCGGCCTGAGCTCAATTTGCGCTGCGCTGAGATTGGTGACTGTTCCGATCAGGTAGGCCCGCCTGTTCCCGGCGAGACTGCCGGTCGCGGATGAGCTGGCGGTTCTTGCCGAGTTGAATGTGCCGGTGACGTGCACCGGCTTGCCCGCGTCAAGTACCGCCGTGAAGCTGACCGGCTTGAAGCCTGGGGCGTCGTGGTCCCGGCTCCTCTGGAACGCAAATGCCAGCTCAGCACCGACGATCTGCCCCGTGCGTAGGTCCTGTCCCAGGACGCACCTCGCCAGTTCGCGGACTCCCAGCGAAGAGAGCGCGTCGGCTAGTTCTGTGGCGAGCACGTAGGGCAACGCTGCCTCGGGATCGCTCCTGCGGGCTGCCCGCGCCCGCGCGGACTCCGTCCGCTGCTCGCCGAGGAGGGACTGAACCTGGTCCTGGTGCAGGAAGTACGGCTCTAGCGAGATGCGCGTCAACGACATGATCCTTTTAGCTGGGGCGGACCAGACTCAGTGCCTGGCAATGCTGGGACGGCGTGGCAACGGTCACGGGATGTCTTTGAGTAGACGGAGGAACTCGTTCACGTCCTGAGGCCGGTCGGTCGGCTTGTGGCGGGTTGCCTCCGCTACTACGGCTCGCCATGGTCCGCGTGCGGGCAGCAGCGGGAGGTTCTGCTCTGGACGCTCCCCGGTCAGAATGGCTGCGATGAGCCGTCCGATGCTGTAAATGTCGGCAGTGGCCGCCACGTTATGGGGGTTTCCGGACGTCAGCTCCGGTGCCGCGAATCCCTCGGACCCGAAGCCGGTGCCGGTCTGGGTTCGGCGCGGAACGCTAGTTTCCCCTCGGGGTTGGCGGCCCAGCCCCCAGTCCGCTACGACCCACTTGCCGTTGAGGAGCAGGACGTTTGCTGGCTTGATGTCGCGGTGAATTCGGTCGTCGGCGTGCGGGCGGCGTAGTCCTTCGCAGACCGCAGTGACGAGGTCCCGGAGAGCTCCGGTCTCCCGCCGTAGACGTTCTGCGTGGCTGGCGGCGCTACCGCTCGCGAGCGGCATGACGAACCACCGCCTGTCTGGGTCAGAGTCAAGCACCGGCATGACGTGTGGGTGCTCTTCGTAGAGGTGCCCGATGGAGATCTCGCGGCCCATGCGGTGTACAGAGTCCTCATCGCCGTAGCGGAGCTGCTTCAGAGCTACGGGGATGCGGGTGTACTTGTGCACGCCGCTGTAGACCGCTCCCTGGCCGCCCTCCGCAAGCGGCTCCTGATCCCTTTCGTAGTCCGATTTCGCTCCACGCTTGAGCCACCGCACAGCGGCCCACGGCGCGACCTCGCCCGCGCCCGTCATGGTCTCGTCGGTGAGAAAGATCCGGGCGACCTTGATGACGTGGTCACGGAAGGCCCCGTCCCGTTGCGCTCCGAGGATGGCCACCAGTGGCCTGGCAGCTGGATAGGGAGCGAGCTCGACGGTAAGACGGCGTGCCTCGTCACCTTGAGCGGCTCGTCGGGAGGCGCGCTGGTTGCTGTGCTCTTGCCGGGCCGCCTGCAGATCAGGATGCGGAGCCCAGCCACGGGGTGGCAGGACCACGCGGGCGTCGCGGAAGTCACATTCGAGGACGATGCACCCGTTGCGCGCAAGCTCGGTGGCTATGCCCTCGGCACGGTCACCGAAAGTGGTCACGACCGATTGCCACCGGCGCGGGCAGTTGGTGGCGAAGGACCACTGACTGTCGGTCAGGCCGGGTGGGCGGTGCGGTGTCGGGAAGCCTTCCGGCTCCAGAGTGACGCGCGTGACCTTCGGATTGCCGTTGCGGTCGGTGCTGTAGTTGCCGTCGGGCTGAGGGACGGCGTACGTGGTCAGGCCTGGGTAGACGCTGAGGTGGCGCATCGCGAAGCCGCGCGGGCGGGAGCGGGCGGTCATGCCAGATCACGGTACCCGTTGCCGGTCAGCCAGGCACGGAGCAGTTCGACACGCGGAGTGTGCTCGTCATAGCCGACAATGACGGGCTCCTCGTTGTACGGGCTGGAGTCAGAGCTGCGGCGCAGCTTGACGTACTCGCCGCAGGCGCCGATGGCATAGGATTCCATGTCGTCTTGCAGTGCCCCGATGACGGTGATGCCGCTCTCCCTGCCGATCTGCCCGAGCAGGGCGACCGCTTCGCGACGGTGCTGCTTGCCGAGGTTGCGGCCGAGTTCGTCCAGAACGAGGACTAGCGGACGGCCTGTCCCGCTCGCGGCTGCGGCGGCGCACACGAGCTTGATCGCCCGATCATCGATCTGTGCAGTGTTGGCCCGCCGGTTGTAGGGGATATGCCGCCTCCCGTGGGCGCGTCGCCATGTAGGCGTGACATTCCAATTCCAGTCCTCGGTGGGGTCGGCCGGCGGCGGAGGTTCGTCGTACTGGAGCGAGGCCCCGTACCCGCCGTGCGCCTGATCGAGCCGGTCGAACGCGGCTGCGACGTCGGCCAGCTTCTTCTTGATGGCGGAGGTGAGCGCTCCTCGATGGGCTCGGCTGGCCTGGACCGCCTCACTGTGGCCGATCCGCGCGGCGTCGAGGCTTTTGTGGCGTTCTTTGCGATGAATGGCGATCTGCTGGCGCTCGTACTGGTCGGTGCCTTCGTGCTGGCGGAGGTAGACATGGAGAGCGTGATGCAACCGGGCGAAGACGGCCTGTGCCCGTCGGCCGCTGCCGGGTCCGCGTTGGCGGAACTCCCCCAGCAGGCCAGTGATCTCTGTCGGCATGCTGTCAGAGGCGGCGGGAGGGAAGCACTCGGATATCGCGGTATTGATCAGGTGCCTGGCTTCCTCCCACCAGTCGTCGGCCGCCCAGGACTGCTGGTTGTCCGGCAGAGCGAGCAGGTGCTCGTTGGCAGAGTCGAGGGTGCCACCCCATTGGGCAGTCAGTTCCGGAAGGTCGAGCTGCGATTGTTCCTTCTCAAGGTTCTCGCGCTTCGCTCGCCGAGTCTTGCTTGTGCCGTCGAGGGCGGTCTTCTGGTCCTTCAGGGACTGGATCTCCTTCTGACGGACACCCTCCAGGCGGATCACCTCGTTCCGCTCGGCGACTGCAGCGCCGAGCGCCGGAGCGAGTTTCGCGCGCTCCTCCCGGGCGGTCTGATCTCGCTTCCGCAGGCTGCCAATCAACACGTCCAGTTGGCTTGCTTCGACTGCGGCCCTTGCGCCCTTCTGCCGACGCTCAGCGGCGGTGACCTGCTGGCTGGCGGCTTTCCGCGTCTTCTCAGCTTGCTGGCGGCTTTCGGATTTCTGGCGAACGCGCTCCCGTGCGGCGGCGATGCGGGCGGTACGACCGGTCACGGGGCTGGGGAACCCGCCGATGATCACGATGCCCGCGTCGTCGTGGACCCGGTCGGGGTTGGGGCGGGAAGTGACTCGCGTGTCAAGGGATGCGAGAAAGCCGCTCAGGTCGTATTGCGGGTTGGCATTGTCCGGGAGACCGACGTGCCCCGCAATCGTGGTGCGATTGGCAGCGATCAGGGTCGAACCTGGTACACCTGCCAAAAGTATGCTGGCCCTGTCGAGATCTTCGGAGTTCACGACAGCCGCCTCACGGTACGGCCAGAGGGTTGGCTCCCACTTCGGCCTCTGTTGGGCGTTGAGGACAACTGCGTCGAGCAGGCAGATACCGCTAATCCCCTCGGCTGCGAGGATGTCGATCTGCTGCCGGGCCAGGTCCCTGCCGCTTTCCGCGTCCCGCAGGCTTGTTTCGGCGTCGGAGAGCGCCTTCTCAGCCACTCCGACTGCCTTGACCGCCTCTTCCAGTTCAACGTCCGCGTCGGCGCGTTCCCGGTTGGCAGTTGGCTCGTCACGGCCGTCAGCGTCACGGGCCGTTTCCCTGGCCGCGCGCAGCCGACGGTCGGTCTCCTCGATCTGGTGTTCCAGCGTTGCAATCCGGTTGCCCAGCGCGCGGTCGTCGGCGTCGTGCCTGTCGAACGTGCTTATCGCGGCCTGCTGCCGTCGTGTGAACGCCCTGTCATCGGCCAGCTCCTCCGCCTGTCTGACCAGCCCTTGTACTGTGCGACTGGCCTTCTCGATCTCGGTATCGATCCCAGCAACCTCGACCTGGATTTCGGCGTTGCGCTTGAGGGCATCGCTCAGCAGCCGTGCCGTGCGCGACCGCCAGTGGCCGGCTGCTTCCGCGACACGCCCGCGTGCCTGGTCCCGGGCGTCGATACCACCCTCGATGACCTGGGCGCTTTCCTCCCAGGTGGCAAGATCGGACTGGACGGCATTGGCCTTCTGGAGAAGTTCGTACTCGTTGCGACGTGCCTGGCGTTCCGTCTCCAGCTCGCGGTCGATGCCGGTGAGCGCAGCGATCGCCTCGAAGATCCGCCGCTTGGAGATCTCGTTCAGCGGTTGCGCGAGCAGGTTGGGGGCGGCACTGGCCCGCACCGATGTCGACAAGAACGACACGCATCGCACGTGCTCCCCGTAGAGGGTGCGTGGGAGATCACGGGCCACCACGTCCTGCCGCCTACTAGCACGCGGAGGCAGGTCCTGCCAAACCGAATCAGCGGCCTGTTCCCGTTCGGCCTCGCTGTCCCCGGCTGGTAGATGCAGCCCGTCCTGCCAGCGCAGCTTCAGCCGGGGCCCTTTTTGGCTGCTGCGGTCGATCCGGATCCACACGGTCAGAGCCCTGGCCTGAAGCTGCTCAAGGGTTCCGGCGGCGGGAGCGAACACGCCGATGACGTACCCATGGTCGGCGTTACCCCAACGGTCTTCACCGCCGGCGTCCTCGGAGTTGAACAGTAGGTCGACCGCAGCAGGCGCGCCAGAGCCGAATCGCCACTGCTCATCGGCATGCAGCAAGCTGATCTGGGCCAGAAGCGACGACTTCCCCGCCCCATTGGAATCCTTCGGCCCCTGCCCGGCCACGGCGATGAGAGTGCCAGCGGCAATCGGGATGGGATGCATGGACAGCCGGGAGACTCGCACGCTCTGCAGGCCGACAAGGACACGGTCACCGACTATGTCCTCTTCTTGCGGCGTGCTGTCGCTCATGAACCGCTCCTTGGGGAAAATGTCACTTCCTGGGGGCGGCCCAAGCTCCGGCGGACCACGATCGCTGTTGCGAGCGCGGTATCCGGGCCTACGGCCAGGATTAGGTTCTCTTGCAGACGCTGGCGCGCGGCGGGAGTGAGCCGACGCAGCGCCGGCCCAGGGACGTAGGAGGCGCCGGCAGTCTCGGGATCGGAGCCGCGCACCGCGCGGACCAACCCGGCTGCGCGCAGCCACTGCAAGGCATCAGACAAGCGCCGCTGCCCGTGAACCTGCGACAGCTTCCGCAGGCGGGTCGGTGTGGTCGGATGGGGCGACTGCCAGTCATCCCCGATCAGCTGCCCCTCTGCTCGGGGGATCGCGACCGAGTGGATCAGCACCAAGATCAGCGCAGCCCGTTCCAGAGGCGCTAATATCCCCCAGCCCTTCGCCGCGAGTTCCGCAGTTATGTCGTCCCGATACCCCGATGTCCACAGGTGGGTGCCCGCGTGGACGAGCGTGCGGCCGGTCCTTTGCAGCATCTGGTCAAGCAGGTGACGTAGCGTCGCGTCCCGAAGTGCCGACAGCGCGGCCTCACTGGCGGGTTCGCTGCCGTACTCCAGCGCGGCCCAGGCCGAGACCAGCGCGTCGCGCTGCTTGTCACCGAGCGGCTGGAGCAGATCATCGAACAAACCGCTCATTGGTCCAGCTCCCGGTCGGGCCGCGGGAGCGGCAGCTTTCGGCGCAGCTCCCGCAGCGCCGGAAGGTCCTGCTCCGGCCAGGTAGCCACCCGGGGGCCGAGGCAGACCCTCTGCGCCTCGGTATCGATGTCCAGCCACCGGCTGGTATGCAGGCGTCGGAGCGCCCCCGTTCCGAGGCGGTGCAGCACCTCTTCCCCGCGTCCGGGAATGAGTTGGTCCACTACATCCAGCACCTCGCGCGTCGTCGCCGACTGCCCTGGCCACGGGTTTGTTTGGACGTCGGGCCAGCAGCAGCGCAGCGCTGCGGCCAAGACCCGGCTGGTCTCGTTCGGAAACTCCACTGGGAGCACCTGCATCCGCAGCTCGCGCAGCACGGCCGGCGTCACGTCGTCGGGCGGGCGGGGCAGCAGCCAGCAGTGCTCACTATCCCGCTCCACTAGTCGCAGCATGCCTGACGGGATTCTGGTCGCTGACGGTACGCGCAGCGGGCCTTCGGCTCGAGCCCTCGCCCACCACAGCGCCGTCTCCGCAGTAGTCACATGGGCCTCCGCTCTCGCTCGAACACGCCAGGGGTAAGCCAGGACGGCACGCTGCCCGCCTGTACCTGGACCGGGCCAGACCATGTCAGCCGGTAGCCGAGCCGGTCGTTGTTGCTCGCGGCGACTAGGTCGGCGAGCACGCGGCGTGCCGTCACCCAGTCCACGCCCGACAGTATTTGCTCGACCGCAACAGAGTCCTCGCCGCTGAGCACCTCTTCGGCGACTTCCGCCAGTCGCTCGGCCTCCGAGTCTGGGCGTTCTTGGGAGGGCTGCTCATCGCCATCGGGAACCCGGGAACGCGGCGGCGTGGAACGGCTGCCGTTTGCCTGCGGCCTGCCGGCAACGACCTCTGTCAGGTCGGAGACGTCGTGCCACGGGGTAGGCGCGTCGAAGACTTGATCAGCTAGGACCGCCGCGAGCTCATCCACGGTTGCCCGCCGCGCGAACCGCCTCCACATCTCGGGCGGTAGCAGGTTCAGCGCCCTCGTGGTCCCCGCTGCGGTCATCAGGCGTGCCGACGCGTTCGTCGAAGCATCTTCGTAGGCGGCGATCGCCGATCGCAGCTCCCCGCACTTGCGGCTGAGTTCCGGCCAGGACTCCAGCAAGATCTCATGCACCGCAGACGCCTGGTCAATGAGCGACTTCGCGTTCCACAGTAGCGGCGCGCGCTCCCGCAGCGCCTCCACGGTGCCGCCGACGGTCAGCGCCACGAGCTCGGCGACAAGGAGCCGAAGCGCCGTGGTTACCCCGACGACTACCTCGAGGGCTTCCTCAGCTGTACCCTGCCCGCCCTCCAGCCTGATCTTCTCCATCGTCAGAAGCTGGTGCAGTTCAGACTGACCTCCGCGGGCCAGCATCCGCTGGACGAACAGCATTGACACGTAGCTGGTGAACGAGGCCCGGAACTCGCGCTGGTAGGGCTTATCAAACGCGGGCTGGATCGCGCCGAGCTTCTTCAGGACGCTCAGGCGATTGTCGATCACCTCGTCCGGGAAGGCGGCGCATGCCGCCCTGATCTGCTCCGCTGTCAGTCCGTCTTCGCCCGCGCGGGCAAACGCAGCAAACAGCGTGTTCGACAGTCGGAACAAGGCCACGTCATCGATCGCCGCGTCCGCCCGCCGCGCAAGGACGGCGACAATCTGCCTGAACACAGAAGCGACGGCCTGCTCGCCCGCCACTGTATCCAGTCCAAACTGCTCATCCGCCACTGAACCGCTCCTGGTTGTGTCCTGACTCTAGGCTTGGGGTTCCATCTGCGGTTTGCCTGGGTGAGGTGTAACTCTGATGCATTCGACGGTGAGGCAGTTGAACATGAGGAGCCGGCCGTTCCAGGCTGATCTCGTCGCCCCCAGTCCCAACCACAGCACGTAGGGTAGCTGATCTGATAGGAAGGTCGGGGGCAGATTGCGATCACGGTCATGCCCAGGGCTGTGGTCAACGTCGAGGTCGTGGTGCTCAATCCAGGCAAGGTCTGCGTACACCCAATGGGCGATGCGTTGGTCAGGGTGGTGTGCGAGTCCGCGCTCGAACCGAGCGGCGGTACTGAGTTCTTTGGACGACACCCTCGCGGCCCAGGAGACTGGACCGACCGACACCTTCAGGGCCGTGCCAGCAGGGATATCCCAGGGACTTTCCGCCGTGTAAGCCCAGAAGGCCCTGACAGCGCCGAAAGACACAAAAGTGCGGTTCAGGGCCTACGTCATCAGCGCTCGATGATGTTCACCGCGAGCCCGCCCCGTGCCGTCTCCTTGTACTTGACCGACATGTCCACGACCGTCTCCTTCATGGTCTTGATGACCTTGTCAAGCGAGACCATGTGACTTGCGTCACCGCGCATCGCCATCCTCGCTGCGGTCACAGCTTTGACCGCCGCTATGCCGTTCCGCTCGATGCACGGGATCTGGACCAGAGCGCCGACCAGGTCGCAGGTGAGGTCGAGGTTGTGCTTCATGCCGATCTCCGCCGCGTTCTCGACCTGCTCGGGCGACCCGCCCGCCGGACGTTGGCTCCTGCGGACCGGTCGGCTTCCGGCAGGAGGGCATCGACTGTCACCGACTCGCGTCCGCGCACCGTCACATACCGGGGCAACGTGTTCATCTTTTTCCCAGTTCGCCCCGGGCAGACGGGAAAGATCCAGCAGGGGCTGGTAGAAGCGCCAGGGGCATGTCAACGTAGACGACTTCCCCGGAAAACCCCGCAGATCAGGAGGGTTTGCCATGACCGTTGACATCGTCCGGCCCGGATTCTCCACTACCGTCGAGGCCCTGCGGCTGCGCACCTGGCAGCTCGGCTCCGGCCAGCCGACCGCAGTGCTCGATCAGTTCACCGACGCCGACTTCAAGTTGGTCGTCGAGGACCGCGCCGACGTCCACATCAATCCCCGCGATGGGCGTTTCTACCTCGGCTGGTTCCCCCACGGCCGCCCCGGCACCGACGGCGAGGGCTGGAGACTTGCCGTCACCGGCACCGCCAAGGTCCCCGGCTACCACGCCAGCTTCGACACCGAGACGCCGGTGCACATCGTTGCTGCCGCTGTGGCCGCGGTGATCGCCACGTTCCAGCCGCGCTGACCAGCCGACCGGGCCGTCCGCCCACGGGCGCCGGGCCTCGTTCTTCTCCGGCCCGTACCCTGCCCCCGCACACCCACCCCTATGTATATAGAAGGAGAGCCCTCGGTGAATCCGCATACCCCCGACGCCCCCGAGATGACGGTCGGCGCCCTGATCGACCACCTGTCCACCCTCGACCGGACCGCGCCGGTCCGGTTGGCCTTCAACCCGTTCTTCCCCATGGCCCACCGGGCAGGCGATGTCGTCGAGGCCCGGGACGAGACCGGTCGAACGATCGTGTTCCTCGCCGACTCCGGCGAGCAGCTCGGCCCTCTGCCCCCGGAGGTCGCGGTCCGGCTGACCTGGCAGGAGCCGACCGTCGCCCCCGCCCGCCCGCGCCGCAGGGCCGCCTGTCCCAGCACCGGACAGTAGAAACCCGCCGAGCACCGGGAGGCGCGCCCCTGAACCCGCACGACCCCCTTGATCCCTCCTACCCCGACCTGCCGGGCCCGCCCCAGTTCTGGGTCACCCCTCGTCACCTGGCCGGGGATGACGGAGTCCTCGCCGACCAGATCGGTGCCACCCTGACCGGTGCCGGGTGGCGGATGTGGCCCACCAGCCGCAGCACCCTGCTCTACGTCAGCCCGGACGACCTGTCCGGCGCCGAATGGGTCCGTGCCTCCTGTCCGATCGAGCTCGGCGGACTCCCCGTCGCATGGCAGATCACCGCCCGCGCCCACCCGGACAGCGCCCTGCGGGAATGGAACGCCTACGTCACCGAGGGCGTCCCCCACGAGGCCGTCGCCGACTTCCTCCTCGCCCTGCACGCCCGCACCGAACCCGCCACCGGCTTCACCGGGCCCCAGAGCGTCCTCGACGCGCTGCTCGCCCAGGGGTGGCTCCTCGACATCGACCACCCCACGACGACGGCCACCGCCCCGGACCTCGCCGCCACCGTCTCCCTGGAGACCGTCCCCGAGCACGTCTTCGACGCCGACCCGCGCCCCGGCATGGCCGGCTGGCAGGCATGGGCCGACCCCGCCGTCGGCACCGGACTGCTGTGGTGCGCCACCTTCAGCGCCAGCGTCCCGCATGACTTGGTCGCGGCATTCGCCTCCTCCCTCGCCTCCCCGGCCCCGGTACCGCGCCGTACCCTTCCCGCCAGCGCCCGCCACCGGCTCACCGTCATCCCGCCCGGCTGACCCGGCCTGTCTCCCGGGGACCGACTCCTGCGCAAGCACGCGGGTCGGCCTGCGGTTCGACCGGGAACCGGCTCAGCGAGCACAGTGAGCCGAGCTGCCCTCACCTCCGTCAACTCCCGATGGGAGTGGCCCACGACCTCAAGGAACTGAACACCGAGGCCGGCGAGTCCGGCGTTCGGACCGCTCGCCGGCCCGGCGCGGATCGTCTTCCCCAAAGCGGCGCCTTCGCGCGAGACGCCCCTGCCCCGGACCATTCGACAGCTTGTGGAGAGAACATCACCCTGCCCGTCCCAGAGCCCCCACTGCCGACGTTCTGGCTCGGTGCGCATCGCCCGCATCGGCTCAAGCAGACCAATGCACCGCTGTTCATATCGAACCGCCAGCTTGCCCCTGTCCGGACGCTCCCACGAGCCCTCGGCCCGTGGGCACTCGACAGCGGCGGCTTCACCGAGATCACCAAGTACGGCGAATGGCGCACCACCCCCCAGCAGTACGTGCGGCAGATCCGCAGGTACCGAGATGAGGTGGGCCAGCTGGCCTGGGCGAGCCAGCAGGACCCCATGTGCGAGGACGAGGCGCTGCGCATGACCGGCCTGTCCATAGACCAGCACCAGGACCTCACCGTCACCAACTTCTTGAGCCTGCGCTGGCTCGCCCCCGAGCTTCCGATCATCCCCGTCTTTCAGGGGTGGCTCCGGCCCCACTACGTGCGCTGTGCTGAGAAGTTCGCCGCTGCCGGAGTTGATCTCACGAGGGAACCCCTGGTCGGCGTCGGCAGCATCTGCCGCCTGCCCAACACGTTCACGGCGGGCTGGATCCTGCAGGACCTGCACGCCATGGGCCTGAAACTGCACGCCTTCGGCTACAAGAAGACGGGCCTCGCCAGCTCGTGGCCGTACGTGGCCTCCGCCGACAGCATGGCGTGGTCGAAAGCCGGTCGGTACGAGCGCGTCTGCGGCACCCACAGCGGCGAGGCCAACTGCCTGAGCTACGCACAGAGCTGGCGCCGAGACCTCCTGCACCACTTGGTCGACATCCGCGCCCGTACGTACCCCCGGCCCGCTGAGCCGCGGGCGATTACGGCCCACGATGCCGACGACGCGCACGCTGCCCCCTGATGGCAGACCACCTCGGACACTTCCGAGCACGAACGGGCCGGCCCCCGCAGACTGACTGCGGGGGTCGGCCCATGTCCGTTCTCAGGCCGCCGGAGCGGCTTTGGCGAGCACCTTCTCCATGTGGGCATCGACGAGGGCGGGGGACCCTGAGACCACGGCGAGTACCGTCCCGGCGCGGATCGCGGTCTGCTTGACGACGCTGTCGCGTCCGGCGGCGGTGAATGTCAGCAGCTGTGACCACTGCTCGTCGCCGAAGTCCGGGGCGGTGAGCTTCTGCGTGGCGACCTTCACGGGCGTGCTGCCGACGACGGCCTGGTAGACGGGGCAAGAGGTCATGGCCTCGAAAATCCGGCCCGTCCCCGTGGACAGCCGGGCCGCGGTGTCGCTGTAGAGCTCAGCGGACAGCTCCGCGTCACGGCTGCCGGTGTAGGTGAAGGCGGCCTTCGCACGGCGGGGGAAGTCGAGCGAACCACCGGCCCCGGCCTCACCGCCGAGTTTCTCCAGCGCAGGGCAGCCGATCACTGTCACATCGTCCCGTCCGACACTCTGCCCGACGTCCCGCTGGGGCTTCGGGACGTAGCCCTCACCGAGGTCCCCCGCGTTCAGCAGCCGACCCCGCAACTGCTCGGACGAGAGCACCGAGGCGGGCCTGCTCTCCTCACTCTTCCCCGGCGCCGTGGCCGCAGGGGCGGGACCGCCTCCGGCCGTCGAGGAGGTGGAGGGGGTGTTCGTCGAGCAGGCAGAGAGCGCGAGCAGGGAGAGGGCGGTCACGGCGAGGACGGCGGTGGTGGAGCTGCGGGGCATGGGTCTCCCAGGGTGGTGCAGACAGGGCTTGGTGTGGCGGTCCTGATGCGGAGGAAGGGGAGATGGGCAGGCCGGACGGAGGCGGTCAGTGGCCGAGGAAGCGGATCCCGTTCTCGTAGCTCGCGTGCTCCTCGGTCATGGGGCCGCTGTTGCGGTTGAACCACGCGGTGTCCAGGCCCGTGTGGTCGGTCTCGTGGCCGGCGCGGCACCGCAGCCACACCCGGCCCCGGGTGCTGAGGACGATCCAGTCGCGATAGGTCTCACACCGGGAGCAGGTGACGATCTCGCCCTCCACGATCAGGGGGCCGGGCCAGGCCATCATCAGCCCGGCCATCTCGCGCTGGGACGGCGCGACGAACTCCGGCGGCAGGAAATCGTCCACCACCGCGGTGGGTTCAGCGGCGGCCTGCTCGGTGACCGCGGCCGTCGCGGCTGCCCGCTCCCGCTTCTCCTCCTGGTCGAGCTCCTCCAGAGGGGTCGGGATGCTCTGGAAGTAGTCCCAAACCTCCCGGCTGGCTCGCTGCAGCTCCTGCCGCTCCCGTGCCTCACGCCTGCGCTTGAACATGATGTTCCCCTTCCCTGGGTCCTCTGCGGACCACAGAGCGTGCCCCATGCATGCGTCCAGGTTCAACTCTGAAATCCTTGTACTCACCTGGCCTTCCGTCGCTGGTCAGAGCGATTCTTGGTAGCACGCGCGGGCCTCTGCCGGGGCGGCGTGCTCCCGGCACCTGCCGGGGGCAGCGCGGTGGCGTCGGCGGGGAGGTCGGCCAGGCGGCGCAGCCGCCACACCAGCACGTCGCTGACCGAGTCGGCCGTCTCCAACTCCCGTCGTCCGGCGGCTTCGGTGAGCAGGGCGGCGGGGTCGTGGCCGGCGGCCCGGGCGTCGGCGAGGGTCGCGGCGAGCGCGGGCCAGCCCGCCTCCCCGAGGACCCGCTCAGACAGCTCCGGCACCGCGGCCCGTACGATCGCGGCCTGCCGCTGCTGGAGCGGCAGGGCGAGCTGACGGCCCCGTTCGTGAAGAATGCCCAGGGGGTATGCGGCGGACTGGCGGTAGGCGGCGCGCAGATGACCTGCGGCCTCGCGGGCGGCGGCGGCCTGCTGCGCGTGCCCCTTCCGGGCGTGCCAGTGCGCGGCGGCGGTCACCAGGAAGAACACCATGTCGATGACCATCGCCGTGGTCGCCCCGTCCTCACCCCGACCCAGCGCCGGGCCGCCGTAGGCGAGCTCCCGGGCGGCCCGCCGCAGCGCCTGGTCATGCCCCCGGGCGGCACGGATGTGGGACCGGGTCGCTCGCTCGAACGCGAAGGCGGCGTCCCGGAGTTGTCGGCGGGTGTGCGCTGCGCTCGTTTTGGCCAGGGCGTCGAGGACTTCCCCGGCGGCGGCGAGCTGCGCCGCCACCGTCTGGTCGTTGCCCTGGTCGACGACCAGCACCGCCTGCCACACCGCCGACGCTGCCCGGCGCCGCGCCGCCGCCGGACCAGCAGCCACCGGCTGGAGCCCCGCGGGCGGCTGCTCCTCCGCGCTCTCTGCCGCCGGCTCGGCCGGTGTGGTCCAGCGTTCGCGGATCCGGGGGAGGGACAGGTCGGGGGCGAGCTTGGAGCCCGAGTAGAAGACTGGTTCCCCTTTCCCGTTGCGGTCGTCGGGCAGGGCGACGGTGTAGCCGAGCAGGTCCCCCGACGGCGCGACCCGGTGCCGCACGAGGAGCCCCGTGGCGGCGAGCCGGTCGAAGAACTCTGCTTCCCCGTCAGCGCCGGCCACCGCGCGCCGGACGGCTTCGCGCAGTTCCTCGCGGGGTGTGCGCTCTCTCCGATCCCGGGTGGCTTTGTGGCGTTCGGCACTGGTGGGGCGGCGGGCAGCGGTGCCGTCACCGGCGTTGAGACGGCGAAGGCCGTACTCGGCTTCGAGGAGGCGTGCTTCGGCCTGGGCGCGGGCGGCGTCGTGGTCGAGATCGGGCTTGTAGCCGTCCTCACGGACGAGGGTGGCGATGATGTGGACGTGGTCGTCGGCGTGCCGCACGGCTGCCCAGCGGCACCCGGCACCGTCGTGGTCCGGGTTGTCGATGCCGGTCGCGGCGACCATGCGCCGGGCGATGTCCGCCCACTCGTCGTCGGTCAGGATGCGGTCGGTGGGGGCGTTGCGGACCGAGAGATGCCACACATGCTTGCGCGGGCGGTCGTGCTTGTCGATGTTGTCGAGCGGCTGGTCGAGGAGCCGCTGCAGGTCTTTGATGGTGGCGGCGAAGTCGTCGGCGCGGCCGGGGTCGGGGGCGAGGCCGTCCCAGGACGCCACCAGGTGCGGGTCGGTGTGCTCCTCGTGCGTACCCGGCCCGTACAGGTAGTAGAGGAGGCCGATGGTGCGCTTCCCGCGCTTGTGGATCCTGGGGATCATGCCGGTCGTGGCTTCCTAGTTCTGTGCGAGCAGCCGGTCGGTGGCTTCCTGGACGCGGAGCACGGCACGCCGGGTGGCGGCGATGACGGCGTCGAGTTCCGGCTCGGAGGGCCGGGCGCCGGAGTTGATGGCGCGGGCGATCTGGTTCAAGTTGTTGCCGACCTGGCCGAGGTGGCGGCGGGCGGCGAACAGCTCGGTCACGGTCTCGCGCTGTCCGGCGATGGCGGCGGCGGTGTGGTCGAGGTCGCGGGCGGCGGCGAGGCCGCTGCGGGCGAGGAACGCGGGCAGTGACGTACGGGTGCTCTGCGCGGCGGCGGCAAGGAGCGTCTTCTCTTCGTCGTTCAGGCGGACACTGCAGACGAGGTCGCGCTTGCGGTCGTGCGGTTTCGGCGAGCGTTTGCGCGAGTGCTTGTTCGCGTCACGGCGCTTGCGGCGGGGTGTCTGCTTTTCCGGCTGCGGTCCGCCCTCGGTCGCTGCCTCCCGGACCAGTGCCCCCCGGCGCTGGTCCGGACCCGCCACCCCCGGGGCGGGCTTTGCCAAGGCACTCTTCCCCGACGGGGAAGAGTGCCTTGGCCGATAACTTGCTCGTTCTCGGGTCGAGTTGGTGTCCGGCGCGCCCTGGTGGGGGGTGGCTGGAACGGGCGGGTGCGTCATCGGATCCGGCTCCCGCAAGTGCGAGCGTACTCCTGGAGCTGGGCGGCGAGGTGCAGCACGTCGGCCGGCCCGCCGAGGACCCGGACCGGCGCGGTCGGGGTCCGCTGGACGAGCCACTGGCCGGTCGGTACCGGGATGGCGGCGTAGAGGTGGCCGTGGCGGACCAGGGTCTCGGCCCACGCGCCGGCCTCGGCGGCTGTGACGGGCGCCGTGCGGCGCTCTCGGGGGGACATGCGCATCTCCGGTGGTGAGGGGGCGCGGTGCCCGGCGCAGGGCCGGGACACCGCGAAAGAACGGGGAGTAAGAAGGCTGGGCGGGGCTTGGCGTCCGGGTGGTCAGCCGCATTCCCGGCAGCGCTCGAAATGCCGGGACAGCGCTCTGGCCATGGCGTGCTTGGCACCTACGGCACGCTTCGCGCTGACCTTCCCTGACACCCGGTTCGGGTGACGCTCAGCGTGGTTGAGCAGGCCCTGGATGTCGCGCTCGTGACCGGCTCGGATACGGGCGAAGCGGTGGCAAGTCTTCATCGTCTATCGGGTCTTTCGCTGGGAGCGGGGCAGGTGGGCGAGGGCAGGGTCCCGGTAGAGCCGGGTCTGCAGTTCCGCGAAGCGCTCGTTGCTGATCTGGATGGACTGGGCGCGGAGGTAGGGACGGATGACGCGGCGGGTCATCCGGCCCTCGGTCAGCGCGGCGGTGCGGGCGAGTTCGACGAGCCGCTCCATCGGCACCGGTTCGTCCGCGTCCTGGTCCGCCCTCGTGGTCCGCGGGTGCTTCCGCGCAGGGGCGGTCTGGTCCGCGTCGGTGGTCCGCTGGCGGTCCGGTCCGCCGGTCGGCTGGTCCGCAGCCGTGTGCTTCTGGTCCGCGGGCGGCTGGTCCGCCGGGCTGTCTCCGCTCTGGTCCGGACGGTGGTCCGCAGTGGACCGGTCGCGGAGGGCGGTGCCCACCTGCTGGTCCGGGGCGAAGCCGGTGCCCGGACCAGGGGGCGTGGACTGCGTGGTCCGCTGCTGGTCCGCAGCCTGGTCTGCCGCGTGACCTGCGGTGATGCTGGTCCGCGGCGCGCCGTCGTCATGGTCCGCGACCACCTGGTCCGCAGCCGCGGGCTGGTCCGCGCCGCTGTGATTCTGGTCCGCGAGCGGTTGGTCCGCAGGGGTGGTCCGCGGCGGACCGGGCGCCGGTTCGTGGTCCGCGCCGGTCTGAGGCCGGTCCGTGTCGTCGGTCCGCGGCTGGTCTGCCGCGCCTTGGCCAGTCTGGTCCGTGCCATCGGAACAGGCTTTCGGTGTCTCGGCGGTCCTGGTCCGCTGGTCCGGGGCGCCGTACGTGTCGGTGGCCATGGCGAGAGCAGCGGTCGGGGTGGCATCGGCCGTGTACGCCTCGGGTCGATCGGCGGGGTCGGTGACGAGCTGGTGGATCTGCCGCATCAGGACGCCGAAGGCCAGCAGGGCGGCCGTCGGCGGGACGGCGGCGACCACATAGTCGAGGACCGGTACGGAGCCGCCGTTGCCCGTGCTGCTGACGCCGGCGATGTTGAGGGCGATCGATCCGACCGAGCCTGCGGCGGTCAAGGCGATGGCCCACCAGTCGACTTCCCGCCGAAGCCCGGCCCGGAGCATCAGGACCTCGCCCGCGATGATCGCGGCGTCCAGGGACGCGGGCCAGGCCCACTGCCGGGCCGGGGAGTGCCCGAGCCCGTGCTGACCGGCGATCTCCGCGAGGTGTGCGTACGAGAGCCAGAACGCGCCGCCGGTCAGGGCGATGATCACTGCCCCCGCCGTGACGAGGGCCCACTGCTCGGCAGCCTGCCGGCCCCGGCCGCCTCCCCCCGGGGTGGACGATCCGGGTGGGGCGGGAGTAGGCGTGTGCGGGGTGTGGACGGTGGCGTCGGCGGTGGCGGGCTGGGTGCTGCTGGGGGTCATGCGGCCTTTCCGAGCGCGGTGATCAGGGACTGGGTGTGGATGTGGCGTGCTACCGGGGAGAACCCCTCGGGCTCCGTGTCCTCCTCGTCGGTGTCCGCCGCCTCGTCCTTGCTTTCGGCGTCTTCCGGCGATGTGCCGTCCTCGTCCTGGTCCTCGGCGGTGCCGTACTGGCCCCAGTACCGGTCGCGGTCCGCGACCGCGTGCGCGGCCTCGCGCATCAGGTCACGGGCGTAGTCGAGGTCGAGTCGCAGGGTGTGGGCGAGGTGTTCGGGGCTCCACCCGCGGACGTAGGCGTGGCGGGTGACCGCCTCCCGCTCGGCGTCGGAGAGGTGCACGTCGCGGCCGAGGAAGGCGGAGCGGACCCGCTCGTAGTCGAGCCGCTTGCTGATCTTCGCCCGCCAGCGCCAACGCTCCTTCTCCGTCAGCCCGCCCCAGACGCCTTCCTTGGAGCCCTGCTCCAGGGCGGCGTTGAAGCACTCCTTCTTCACCGGGCAGCCGCCGCACAGGGACTTGGCCTCGGCGATGGCCTTGTGGGCGCGGGGGAGGGGGAAGAACAGCCGGTCGGCCTCGGCGGGAGGCAGGTCGCGGCAGGCGCTGCGGGCGTGCCAGCTGTGGTCGGCGAGTCCGCGAAGGATCGGGCGGTTGTTGTTGGTGGTGATGTAGCGCAAGGGAGTCTCCGGGTACGCCTCGCCGGGCTGGCGGCGCTCCTGCGACGGGCAGGGCATGCGGGCTTCGGGCGGGGCGGGGCGGTCAGGGGCGCGGGCGTGGGTTGTCGCGCCGGAGGGCCGGTGGGGGTGGGGTTTTGGGTCAGCGGTGGCTGTAGCGGCGGTCCGGGCCGCTCAGTTCCACGGCGGTGCACATGCCGGACAGGCGGGACAGGATCCGGTCGCCGACCGCAGTACGCAGCTCCTGACGCATCCCGGCCCCGGGCTGGGGGGTGGGCGGGAGGTTGGTGGTGACGAGGGTGGGGAGGTGGTTCTCCCCTCGCCAGGCCAGGAGCCGGAAGGTGATGTCCTCGTTCCAGGCGGTGGTCTTGGCGGCGCCGAGGTCGTCCAGGACGAGCAGCGGGATGCGCATGGCGTGCTGGAGGACGGCTTCGGTGTCGGTGTTCTGGCTGCGCATCTGGCCGTAGAGGTCGGCGGCTTTGACGGCGTGCCAGCGCACCGCGCATCCGGCGGCGGTCAGGGACCGGATCGCGCCGAACGCCTGCCGGGTTTTGCCGGTGCCGGTCGGACCCCAGAGCAGCAGCGACGGGCCGTTGCGGATCTCCAGGCGTCCCGGCCGGCCGTAGTGGGCGTGCCGGTCCCCGGCGTAGGGGGCGGTCGCCGAGCCGGTGATGGCGCGGACCCAGGCGGCGACGGCCGGGTGGTCGGCGACCGCGTCCCGGTAGTCGGCGGGTATCCGCAGCTGGGCTGCCTCCAGCGCCGGGAGGGGTGCCGGTGCTAGGTCGGCGGGCAGGGACCTCCCTGCACCCGGAGCGATCCCGCGGGCCGCGAGCTGGGCCTCCAGCCGCTGGCGGAGCCGGTCGGACACAGCGGGCTGAGGATCGGCGGACCAGGTGCGGGTGCGGGTCACAGCGGCCTCCCGAATACGGCGCCCTCGGGCGGTGGGGTGGGGTTGAAGTACGGCTGGTAGGCGGAGGATCCGGTGCTGGCCCAAGGGCCCCCGCCGGAGGCGCCCGGTGCCCCGGCACCGACGAGGGCGGGTGCGTTGACGACCTCGTTCACCAGACTCGCCAGCGTGCTCGGGTGCAGCGCCCTGGTCCGCAGCCGGTCCATCGCCGCGCGGATGTCCGCGGGTTCGAAGCCCTCGTCCAGCAGTGCTTTCGCCTTCCGCCCGAGCAGGCCGAGGAAGTCCTGGGGCGGGCGGCGGGTGCAGCCCTTGACGTACTCGGCCACCAGGCCCTTCGCGGAGACCCGTTCCACGACCGCGCCGGGTGCGGGCGCGGCGCGCCCCGTAAGGAAAGATCCAGGATCCACGATCCCAGATCCAGGCAGTGAGCCCTCAGTGAGCCCGGCGTGAGCCCCGTTCGCATCCGGGCATGCACTGTCTTGACCTGCGAATTCTCCGGATGGCGCGGTCGGGGCACGCTCATGCTCCGACGAGGGCGGCGGCGAGGTCTGCTCAGGGACGGGCGGGGAATCCGCCGGGGCCGTCCCCTGCGGCGAAGCGGCCGGAACCGGGGGTTCGAGTCCTTCGTGAGGGCTCACGGAGTCCCCGGAGGCAGCGGGGCCGGGGCTCGCCGCAGCGCACTGAGCGGGCGAGACGCCGGAACACCGGGTCTCCTGGCACCGGCCGCACTTGCGGTCCCCCTGGTGGCCCGGGCAGCGCGGCAGACGCGAGTCGGTCGCCCGGTTGATCTTCTGATGCCGCTCCCACTTCACGATGTGCAGATAGCCGCGCCCGTCGCAGCCGGTGTAGCGGCAGATCAGACCCGCGGCGGCCAGCTCCTCCAGATCCCGGGCGACGTGGCCCGGGGTGTGCTCGGGGCGCAGTGCCCACAGCCGACCCGCGATGATCGCCGGATGGTCACGGCAGCGCCCCGAGTCGTCGGAGAGGGTCAGCAGACCGATGAAGGTCAGGACCGCGGTCACGGAGACGGAGGCGATGTCCTCGGACTCGAACAGCTCCGGCTTGACGGTACGGATCCGCGCCATCAGGCAGCACCCCGGAAGCGGCGGGCAGGCTCCCGATCGGCTGCTGTCCCATGGGGGTTGGTGCTGGAAGGGGCGCGGGCCGCCGTGCTGGCCGGGACGGTCGGCCTTTTGCGCGGGGCAGTCGGCATGCAACACTCTCCTGTGAAGTGATGCCGCGCCGGTGTGTCCTGTGAGAAGGGCCGGTGCGGTGCTGGTGGGTGAATCTCAGGCCCTTGCCGGGGCCGGAGTTCCATTGCGCGGTCGGCGTCTGAGAGTTCGCAGCTCTCAGGCGCCACCGTCATTTCCGGCTGCTGTCAGCGTGTCGGCGGTGGGCTGGGCATCGTGGATCTCCTCGCTGTCCGGTCCCCGGTACCAGGGATGATCCCCGGCGGGCGACCAGCAACATACGCACACCCCCCGCGCCGAAGTCCATACATAGCTCTAGTTCCCTGTACAACTCTGAAATTCCACAAGGGCATAAGGGCGCGATCGGGCCTGCGGGGCCGTGGCCCAGGCGAGGACGCCGGGTGCCGCATGGAATCAATGACGCTCCGCACCCCCGGATCCCCCTGTCCGATGCGCCGGCGCTGTACCGGCTGATCAAGGATTTAAGCCTCGCCACTCGCTGTAGTCAACGCATGCACCGACGTCAGTGACACGCGTAGACCCGTGTATAGGGAACCCGTTGCTCCCGAGTCGGGGGAAGTCAACTCGCCTTTATTGCAAGGGAGATGGGGCTGCAGGTAATGCTCTCGCCCCGGATGACGGCCCGAGGGAAAGGGAGGGCGGGGGGAAGGGGATTGGGGACCGGCAATCTTTTTCCGGCCATCGGACCGGCAGAAGATTTCCGGCCATTCTGTCCGCTTCGCGCCGAACGGGGCAGGATGCCCTATGAATTGATGTCGCGTGGAACTAAATCAGGCCCTCTTGTGTGATCTCGGCCACCGGGATCTTGACTAACGTTCAAGACGGGCTGGAGATTGCGTAGGGTCCTGGAAAGCCATCGACCGCAGGCCCCGGAGCCGGACCTCCTTCCGGTATGCCCCGCACCCCCGTTGCGGGCACCTGAGGGAGAAACTCTCGGCCGAGATGACAACAAGAAGGGCACATGGGCACCGCGATTTCGCACAGCGACGACGCCGGCCACAACGAAAGGCAGTCCGAGAGGCCACTGGCCGGACACGTCGTGGGCCTGGGCCCCCTGCTCCGCGCATGGCGGGCAGCAGCCGGCATGCGACTCGGCAGCCCGGTGACCCAGAAGGACGCAGCCGTGGCCGTGGGCCGGTCCGAGCGCTGGTACCGCGACCTGGAGAACGGCGCCCCGAGACGACTCGACCGGACGCAGTGCCAGGCCCTTGCCAGAGTCCTTCAACTGGGTCCCGAAGAGCGGCTGGCCCTGCTGCTCCTCTGTAACGTCGGGTCCACGGAGGCTGCCTCCGCCCGCGGCAGGAGCCTCCGCGACTGGGACGCCATGCGCCAACTCGTCGGCAGCCAGACGTCACCGTCCTACGTCACCGACAACAACTGGAACATTCTCAGCCACAACGAAGCCATGGCCAAGTGGTGGCCCTGGGTGCTGGACCCCGGTGCGAACACCATGCGCTGGCTGCTGGTCAGCCCCGAGGCCCGCTCCCGGATCTACGACTGGCACCGTCACGCACTGACAAGCATCAGGCTCCTGAAGTTCGCAACGGCCAGCCGTGGACACAGCGCCGATCTGGCCCGGCTGATCGGTGACGTCTGCAAGGACCGGGACGTCCGCAGTCTCTGGGAGACCTGCGTACAGGTGAGCGAGAACCGCGACGGCCACGTCTTCCGCATGAGCGTGCCCGCCCTGGGCTGGGAACCCGTCGACGTCATCAGCCACGTCCTCTACCCCGCCAGCCTGCCCGACTGCCGCTTCGTTGTGATCACACGCCTCCAGGACGACGACGCCAAACGAGCCCACAGCACTTCCCAGTACCAGGGGCAGGGGACACTGCCGACCGAAGCGCAGCCAGAGGAAGACGAACCGGCGCACCGGCCGGAAACCTCAGCGCGCCGGCTGGCCGGACGGCTCTCCGTGGCCACAGCGGAAACAGCCGCCGCCCTGGCAGGCGACGACGGCATCCCCCTGCCCGTCCTCAGCCAGATGATCAGCCCAGGGTGCCAGCTGACACTCTCACCGCAGACCCGGACCGTGATCTGGGCGACGAGAGAGGACGACGGCAGATGGAACGTCACCGAGGTCGACCCCTACACAGTGACCGTGCTCCTTCCCCACGCAGCCGCCCGCGAGACCGCGGGCGAAGAGCTGAAGGCACTCACGCGCGCCGTCCTCCCCGCAGACGAAGCCGAGGCCGCCACCCGCATCCAGACCCTCCTACCCCAATGGAAAACACGTATCAGGATCCTCGAAGAGATCCAGCACGACCTGCGGGACAACGGCCAAACCCTGCCAGACACCTGGCACCCGGCGGACGAGATCTGACTCCACCCACCAGTTCGCTGCGCACGCCCTCGACCCCCCGCCGTCAGCCGGTGGTGCAGGCGCGGTGCAGGACGCCCAGCCCGCCGGCCGGGGCCATCGCCGTGGCCCCCTCGGTGCACCACGGGGTGTTCGCGGAGTGCGCCGGGACGGCCAGGTCCAGGCCGGGCACCAGGGCGGTGGACGGGGCAGTGTTCTTGCGGCTGGTCACAGCGGTGCGCTGCGGGACCAGGAGGACGTTGTCATAGCCGAGGGCGAAGCGGACCGGTCGGCGGGTCATGCCGGAACTCCTTCGAAGGCAGGGGCACACAGCCATACCGGACCCGGAGGCCAAGCCCCGTGCCCGTTGCGGGGCCACGAAAAAGGTAACGGGGCGGCGGCTTGGGCGTCGTCGCGCACAGCCTTCGGCTCGATGCCGGCCACCCGGTGCAGATCGGCGAGGACGGATCAGCGGCCGCGGTCTACAAACGGGGCGAGGCGCGGCTCATCGCACACAGGTTTGACTATCTCGACGGACTTCTGCTGCTGAACCGGATGCGGCCCGGCGTGAGGCCGATCCCCGTCGGGGAGTACCGCAATAGTCCCGAGGCTACTGTCCGGCCTGGTCGTACGAGGAGAAGCGGCAGGGCACGACCGTGGGCGGTCGCGCCCGTCCCGGACCGCCGGACCAGCTGTCCCGCGCGGTCCCGAGCACTGACCCCGACGAACCGCTCGCTTTGTACCACCTGTGCAAGCGAGCGTCGATGGGCGTCTACTGTCGGCACCGGCCCGTCGGCGGCAGGGCCAGCCACGTGCGGCCCGAGGTGCCGAGGGCCCTGGAGTCCTGGGATGGCTTCGCGTGCGTGCCCGATGGGACCGAGCCGAACCTCGCGGCCGTGCAAGCCTGGGTCGCCTGGTGGGTAGGCCATCGGCTTGATCGCTCCATGGCAGAGGGTGGGATCTCGGCAGAAACAGCCCCTACACGGACGTGAATCCGGATCATGGAGGGGTGGAGGACTGGTACGACTGCAGCGACCCGGCCGAACTGCGCATCCGCCTCGATGTGGCACTCGAGGAGAACGCCGAACTACGCGCGGAGCTCGCCGGGGTGCGCGTCGAGAACCTGCGCCTGCGCACCCGACGGGGAATCCCCGCCGCCGACGCGCCGCAGGCGCTGCCCCCGGTCCCTGAACCTCCCGCACCGGTCATCACGGAAGGCGGGCACGGGCTGCCGTACGCGGACGCGACCTCCGGCACGGAGTCGAAGATCGCTCTGTTCCGGGCCCTGTTCGCCGGCCGCGAGGACGTCTACGCCACCCGGTGGGTGAGCGCGAAGACGGGCCGGACGGGCTGGAGCCCTGCCGAGGACAACCCGTTCACCAAGAACAAGGCCGATGCCGAGCGGGTGTTCTGGCCGCTGACGGACCGGGCCGTCTACAACCACCTCTCCCGCCCCGAGCCCGGTGCCCGGGAGACCCACCTGGGGCTGTACCCGCTGCTGGCTGATGACACCTGCCGCCTCCTTGCGGTCGACTTCGACGGCAAGGACGGCAGCGACTGGCGCGGCGATGCGGCCGCCTACGCCTCCGCCTGCCGCGACGCCGGTGTCCCCGCCCTGGTGGAGGTCTCCCGCTCCGGGGCGGGCGCGCACGTGTGGACCTTCTTCACTGACCCCGTCGCCGCGGTCACCGCCCGCACGCTGGGGATGGCGCTGCTGCGGCGGGCGATCGACGTCCGGGGACAGATGACGTTGTCCAGCTACGACCGGCTCTTCCCCGCCCAGGACCTGCTGCCGACGAACGCCAAGGGCAACGCCCGGTTCGGCAACCTGATCGCGCTCCCGCTGCAGGGGGCCTCCCGCCTCAAGGGCACCACGGTGTTCTGTGATCCGCACACCTGGGAGCCGTACCCCGACCAGTTCGCGCACCTGGCCCAGGCCGAGCGGCTCTCCCCGGCCCAGGTCGAGGCGCTCGTCGACAAGCTCGGCGAGGTCAAGGCGGGCCCGTCGGCGACCGCGCCGGTCCTGCCGCCCAAACCCCGGCGGCGCGCGCTGGGCAAGGCCCCCGAGGCCGTCGAGGCACGCTTCTCGGCGATGCTCGCGATCTCCACCAAGGGCCTGCCGGCCGCTTTGCTCGCCGCGCTCAAGCACACGGCGTCGTTCCACAATCCGGAGTTCTACCGTCGCCAGAGCCAGCGGTACTCCACCTGGGACACCCCGCGCCTGGTCTGCTCCTTCGACGCCACCGACCCGGATTGGCTCAAGCTGCCGCGAGGGCTGCGCGACGAAGCGGCCCAGCTCATCGCCACCGCCGGCGGCACACTCACGGTCACCAGCGAACTTGCGGACGCCGCGCCGATCAGCGCAATCTTCACCGGCGAGCTGACCGACGTACAGGCCCGCGCAGTCGACGCGGTCAAGGACCACGCCAGCGGGGTGCTCGTGGCGCCGCCGGGCTCGGGCAAGACCGTGATGGCCTGCGCGCTGATCGCCCACCACAAGACGCCCACCGCGATCATCGTCAACCGCTCCGAGCTGCTGTCCCAGTGGCAGGACCGTCTGGCCACGTTCCTCGATCTCGGCGAGGGGCATGTCGGTTCCTTGGGCGCGGGCAAGGACCGCCGCGGCCACGTGGTCGACCTGATCATGCTGCAGACACTCAGCCACCGCGACGCCCCCGACGGCCTGCTGGACGGCTACGGCCTGGTGGTCGTCGACGAGTGCCACGCCGTGGGCGCCCAGGGGGCCGAGGCCGCGATCCGCAAAGCCCGCGCCCCACGGTGGATCGGTCTGTCGGCCACACCGTACCGGGCCGATCAGATGGATCCGCTGATCACCATGCAGTGCGGACCCATCCGACACGAGATCGCCGACGCCAGCGCCTTCGCCAAGCACCTCATCGTCCACCCCACCTCGTTCACCACCGACGAGCCGGGCAACGACGGCGCCTCCTTCCAGGCGATCTACAGCGAACTCGCCGCGAACTGCGACCGCAACACCCAGATCGCCGCCGACATCGCCGACGCCTCTCGGCGCGGACGGTGCAGCCTGGCCCTGAGCAACCGAGTCGAACACCTCCACCAACTCGCCACGGCCCTTGCCGCGCACGGCATCGAACCGCTGCTCCTGCACGGCGGCATGCCACTGGCCGAGAGGGCCCGCGTCCGCGCCCGCCTGACCGACGAGACGGCCACCCCGCTGGTGCTGCTGGCCATCGACAAGCTCGCCGGCGAGGGATTCGACGCCCCCAGGCTCGACACCCTGTTCCTCACCAGCCCGGTCTCCTTCAAGGGACGGGTGATTCAGCAGGTCGGCCGGATCATGCGCAACACTGAGACGAAGAAGTCCCACGTCGAGGCGCACGACTACCTTGACGCGGACGTGCCTTGGCTGGAACGCATGCACCACAAGCGGCGCCGAATCCTCGAACGCCGCGGCTTCACCGCCACCACCGCCAACAACCTGCCCCAGCCGTCCGCCCACCCCGTTGTCCCCCCGCGCCGCCGACCGGAGCCCTCACGATCTGCGACGACACCGCCGGTGGCCGAGGTGAGGCGGTGGGCCAAGGACCAGGGGCTGGACGTGCCACCACGAGGCCGACTCCGCAGCGACATCTGGGACGCCTGGCACGAGGCCCATCCCCAAGCCCAACCGGTCAGCTGACCCGGTGCGCCTCGACAAACTCAGCGCCCATAGCGTGCCGGGATGGGCTCGCGGCACCTCAGTCCGGAATCCGACAACGCCCGTTCCGACAGAGGACTTGACTAGTGAATCGCACAGCACGCCGACCGCGCCCCTGAGTTCCAGGCCGAGTGCCTTGGTCTGCTCGCCCGGGCCGCCACCGTCGCAGCCCATGGACGTGATCCAGAGTGACCTCTGCGGTGTGCACCGTGCCGCGGGCGGCGAGCAGCCGCAGCCCGGCGGACGCGGTTTCCGTCCGGGTGACGAAGACGCGGGCGAGGTCGCTGACGGGCGGGAGCAGGCTGGCCGGCGGATGGAGACCGGCGGCGATCCGCGCGGTGACCCGGTCGGCGATGTAGCCGGCCTGCACGGTGAGCAGGTTCACGCCCGCGGCCACCACCAGTCGGCGCCCGTGCCGTTCCAGCACGCCCTGGGCGGTGAGGTCGTCGAGGGCGGTCTCCACCCGCCCCTCCGGGCAGCCGAACTCCCGGGCGATCGGTCCGGGCGCCAGGTGCGACCACACGGGAAGGGCGCCCTGGGCGATCGCGCCGGTGAGACGGTCAAGGACCTCGGCCAGGGGCGGGCCGCCGGCGGTCGAGTCCCGCACGGCGCGCAGCAGCTCCCGCACCCCGGCGGCCGACACCACGGCGTCCCGTGTGGACAGCGGGGCCGGCAGCGGCTGCTGGGCCTGGGCGATCAGGCGGTCCCAGCGTGCGACGGCGGTGGGAGAAGCCGCCTCCGCCGTTCTGCACGCGCGGGCCGCGCCGATCCACCGGGTGCCGCGTTCCCGCACCCGTGTCACCTGGCCCAGCAGGTGAGCACCGCGGCTGCCGGGAGACGGCACCCGGCCCACCCATTGCAGATCCCCGCGCAGCCGTTTCTCCTCCTGCGCCGCCAGGTGAACGTGTGCGGTCACCGCGCCAGCCGCCGCTCGGCGTCGCCGCTGTCCCGGTGCCGGAGCATCCGGGACGACGGGATGGGACGGATCGTCACAGTGCGGCCCAGCCGGTTGCCTTGAAGGCGAGTCCGCCGTAGAGGTGGACCTTGGCCGGGGGGATCTGCTCGGTGTCGGTGTCGAGGGCGGGGGCGGGGGCGGGCTGGCGCCAGTGGTGGACGGGGACGACCCCGGGCCGGATGAGGGTGAGTCCGTCGAAGAACTGGGCGATGGCGTGGTGGGGGCGGGTGCGGGCTTGCAGGGCGCGGCCAGCGAGGAGGGCTTCGGCGCGGCGCATGGTCTCGGGTGCGAAGTCGTCGGTGACATGGCTGATGGCGACGGCGCTGCCCGGGGGTAGGCCGTCGGTCAGGGTTCGGACCAGGCCGTGGGGGTCGTCCGTGTCGGGGATGAAGTGGAGGACGGCGATCAGCAGCAGCAGGACGGGGTGGTCGAAGTCGAGTTGGTCGTGTGCGGTACGCAGGGTCTGGTCGGGGTCGCGCAGGTCGGCCTGGGCGGCGGCGGTGGCGGTGGGCCGCCGGTTGTCGACCATCAGGGCGGCGGCACGCGCGACGACGACGGGGTCGTTGTCGGCGTACAGCACCCGGTAGTCGGGGTGGATCTCTTGGAGGATGTCGTGGGTGTCGGGTCCCGCCTGGGCGGGGTTCCCGCAGCCGGCGTCGAGGACCTGGCGGATGCCCAGCTCGCAGGCGGCGTAGTGGGTGACGCGGTTGTGGAAGCCGCGGTTCTCGCGGGCCATGACCTGTGGGTCGAGCCCGAGGTCGGCCAGCTGGGAGGCGATGTCGAGATCCGCCTGGTAGGCGTCGCGGGCCGCGGGGCCGCCCTGGGCGGCGCTGTAGAGGCGGGCGGTGCTGACGCTGTTCGGCGGCTGGGCGGGGTCGTCGGGGGCTGCGGGCGTACCGGGTGCGGGCATGAGGGTTCTCGCAGGGTGTGGTCGAGGATGTGAGGGTTGTGCCTGCAGGTGTTGCTGAGGCTGGCGTGCGCAGGCAGGCTGCTGGGGGCGCGGGGACGGCCTGGCTCGGGTGGTTGGGGAGCGGCGGTGGTCAGGCGGTAATGGGTTGGGTGGGCTGGGGGCGGGCGAACTGGCGGGACCATTGCGGCCGGCCCGGGGTGAGGGCTTCTTCAGCGAGGCGGTGGAGCTGGATGTCGCTGGTGCCGGCGGGGGGTTCGACGCACTGGGCGTCGCGGTGGTAACGCTCCATGGGCGTGCCGGTCAGGAGTCCGGCGGCGCCGTGGGTTCTCATCCCGAGTGCGGTGGCCCGCAGGGCCGCGGTGACGGCCTGGTACTTGGCGGCGATGAGGTCCATGTCGCAGGGCTGTCCGAGGTCGAGCCGGCGTGCGGCGTGGTAGACGGCAAGCCGGGCTACCCGCAGGAGGGCGTCGATTTCGCCGACACGGGCGCGGACTACGCCTTCGCGGGCTATCCGCGGGCGGCTGGCGACGTGGGCGGTGGTCTGGTCGAGTGCGGCGCGGTGTATTCCCAGTGCGACGGCGGCGAGGTTGAGTCGGCCGTAGAGCACACTGGAGGAGTAGGCGACGTCGAGTCCGTCGCCGATGTCTCCGATGCGGTGGTCGTCGGGTATCCGGACGTGGTCGAGGACCAGTTCGCCGAAGGAGAATCCGCGCAGCCCGTGCCGGGGTGTGTGGGGGGTGAGGTGGACGCCTTTGCGGTCGTGTTCGACGAGGAAGGCGGTCAGGTTCCTGCTGCCCCGGTCGCTGCTGGTGCGGACCACGACACCGTGGAGGTGTCCGAGGTGGGAGTTGCCGACGAACACCTTGCGCCCGGTCAGAACCCATCCCCTGCCCTTGCGGCGGCCGGTGGACTCCATGCCCAGGACATGGCCACCGGACTCTGCCTCGGTGACCGCGATGGTCGGCAGGAGCGTGCCCCCGGCGATCTGGGGGAGCCAGGTTTGCTGCTGTTCCGGGGTGCCGAAGTGGAGGATTTTCGCCACGCCCAGGATGGACGCCTGGACGGCGGCTCCCATGGCGGCGCTGCGGCGGGAGATCTCTTCGATGATGACGGTCCTGGCCTCGTGACCAGCGCCCATCCCGCCATGCTGGGTAGGGATGGTGACGCCGATCCAGCCTTGGCGGGCCATCGCGGTGACCAGTTCGCGCTCGATCTCTCCGGTTTCCAGACGGGTGACTTCGGGGGCGATTTCGGTGTCGGCGAAGGTGCGCACCAGCTGGCGCAGGTCTTGGTGGGCATCGGTGACCAGCGGGTCGTGGGACATCGTCGTGGATCCCCTCTGTGCGGTGACTGCCGGCGGGCGGTGAGCTGAGCGCCTGTGTGCCTACGTCGCGGGGTGCCGGGCGCGGTGGTGCAGGAGGCCGAGGAGTTCGTCGCGGTGTGTTTTGATGAGGTCGAGTGCGGCATTGCCGGTGCTGAGGTGCCGTGGCTGGGGGCCGACGAAGCACACGGTGCCGAGAACGGTTCCGTTGAAGATCACGGGGGCTCCGGCGTAGGTGCGGATGCCGATGGCGTCGACCACGGGGTTTCCGGCGAACCTGGGGCTGGCGAACACGTCCGGGAGCACGAGCGGGAGCCGTCTTCTGACGACTTCGGGGCACCATCCGTGGTCCAGGGCCATGCTGCGGCCGACGTCCGGGAGGCCGGGGCCCTGGATGGCGTGCAGTCCGACGAAGTGCTGTTCGTCGCCGAAGGCGTTGACCATCGCGTACGGGACGTCGGCGTCGGCGGCGAGGCGTGCGGCGAGGGCGTCGAGTTCGTCATCGGGCCCGGTGAGTCCGAGGATTCGGAGCAGGTCGGCACGGCCTGGGAGCGCGGCGGCGGCGGGCGTGGAGTGGATGTCGTGGAGGGAAGGCGGGACGGTCATGTGAGCGCTCCGGGTGGGGTTTTGAGGGTGGTGATCGCGTGGCGGACGAGGGTGATCACGACGTTGAGGGCGGATTGGCGGTCGCGGGCATCGCAGGTGAGCACGGGTACCTCTGGCGGGAGTCCGAGGGCGTGCCGGACTTCGTCGGGCGTGTAGCGGTGGGAGTTGTCGAACTGGTTGACGGCGACGACGAAGGGCGTGCCGCGCTGCTCGAAGAATCCGACGGCGGGGAAGGAGTCCTGAAGGCGGCGGGTGTCGGCGAGGACGACGGCGCCGATGGCTCCCTGGGACAGGTCGGTCCAGGTGAACCAGAACCGGGGCTGGCCGGGGGTGCCGAACAGGAACAGGACCATCGGCCTTGGCTTGCGGAAGGTGATCCGGCCGAAGTCCATCGCCACGGTGGTGGTGGTCTTGTGCCCGAGGCCGTCCAGGTCGTCGGTGGCGGCGCCGGCGGCGGTCAGGACCCCTTCGGTGGTGAGGGGTTCGATTTCGCTGAGGGCCCCGACCAGGCTGGTCTTGCCGGCACCGAAGCCGCCCGCGATCACGATCTTCACCTCTGCCGCGGGTTGCCCGCTTTCCTGGGGCGGGCCGTCAGAGGGCTTGTAGGCCGACAAGGACCGCCTCCAGAAGGTCGGTGTCGCGGGTGGGCGGCGTCGGGGTCGGTCTGTCGGACGTGGTGAGCGCGCCCGCGTCGAGCAGGTCGCCGATCAGGACTCTGGCAACGGTGACCGGCTGGCGCAGGTGAGCGGCGAGTTCGGCGACGGAGCGGGGTTCACCGCTGCACAGCAGCAGCAGGGTCTCGCCCTCCGGGGTGGCCTGGACCGGGCGGGTGGCGGGGCGGGTGCACAGGCGGGTGGTCAGGGACAGCCGTGCGGTCGGGCGGGTACGCCCGCCGGTGATCGCGTAGGGCCGCAGCTCGTGCATGCCTTGATCGGGCCACGCCGCGCGGGGTGACACCACGTCACATCTCCTGCCGGAACTGGGCGGAGGCCGCCTCGGTGCGTGCCTGGGTGACCAGGTGTTCGTCGAGGCTGCGGATCAGGGCCGTCATCTCGTAGGCGACGGCTCCCGCGTCCGCGGCCGGTGTGGTCAGGACTCCCAGAGACGTGCCGAGCACATTCGGGGCGGCGTTGGCTGCGGCCGTGCCGGCGCTCATCACCATCAGGGTTCCCCGGTCGTGTTCGGCCAGGATCTGCCGGATGCCGCCGGGGCCGGCGGTGCGGAAGGCTTCCCTGCTCAGGGAGTACAGGCCCGACATGAGGGCTGCCATCGTGTCCGCCTCCTGGGCGGTCGCGCCGGCGGAGGCGAGCTTGAGGCCGTCGCCGGTGGCGAGGAGGACCCGGACGATGGCGCCCCGGGAACGGGTGATGAGAGCCTCGAGGAGCCCGTCCAGGCTGCTGCGCTCGTTGTCGGGCAGGGAGGTGCCGCTCATGGTGAATTCTCCTGGTCGACGGAGTGGTGGGGGCGGCCGCGCAGCTCAGCCGGGGTCCGGCTCGCGCGGCGTACGGGAGAGGAATCGGGCCGCGAGTCCCGCGGTCGGCTCGCCGGTCGGAGCCGCGGACACCGCGTCCGCACCTGCCTCGGGCATGGTGACGGGGGTCCGGCTGCGCAGGGGCAGTGGGGGACGGCTGTCGCCGGCGTCGTGATCGGGGTGCTGCCGGGGCAACGAGGACCCGGGTCCGGAACTCCGGGGGAGCCCGGACGGACTCGGAGACGGTTTGGTGGGGCGGGGGCCGGCCGTACCCGGCGCGGAATGGCGCACGGCAGAGCGCGGCTCCGGGTCCGGGGCGCACAGCAGGGCGGCGGGCACGATCACGCTGGCCCGGGTACCGGCCGTCGTGCTCTGGAGCCGGATGGTGATCCTGTGCCGTGCGGCGAGCCGGGCGGCGACGAGGAGCCCGATCTGCCCTTCCACGAGACACTGCCGGGTGTCCACCGTTTCCGGTTCCGCCAGCAGCGCGTTCAGCGCTGCGAGCCGTGGCGCGGAGATGCCCAGGCCCCAGTCCTCCACGTCCACCGCCAGGCCCTCGGACACGTGTGTGGTGCTGACCTCCACCGTCGTGTCCGGTGCCGAGTACCGGGTCGCGTTCTCCATCAGCTCCGCGAGCAGATGCACCAGCGCCGGAGTGACGTACCCGGGCAGAGAGACGTGCTCCTGCACCTGGGTCAGGCGCACCCTGGTGTAGTCGCGGATCTCCTGGACCGCCCGGCGCACCACGGTGGGCACCAGGACCGGCTCGGCCTCGCGGGACGGCGTGCTGCCGCCCAGCACCGCCAGGCTCTCCACCGCACGCCGGACCTGGATGACAAGATGGTCGATCGTGAACAGCTCGTGCAGTAGGTCGGGGTCCTCCACCGCGTCCTCGACGGTGTCGATCACGGCAAGGGTCTCGATGACGGTGGTCATCAGCCGAGGAGCGATCGACCGGACGATGTCGGCCAGCTCCCGCTCCCCGCTCAGCAGCCGGGTCTGGACCTGGGCCGCATGCACCACCGCGTGGCGCGCTTCCTCGTACGCGACGGTGAGCGCGGCGCTGAGGTCGCGGCCCAGGTCGCCCGTCGGAAGAGGCGCGGCCATGCGGGGCATGACGTCGGGGATGTGACCGGAGCGGACCTGCACCAGCGTCTGCGCGATCCCGGCCCTGCTCTGGTCGATCCCTGTCGCGAGCCGCTGCAGGGCCTCCAGCAGCCGGTTCTGCTCGGCCCGCGCGGCCGCCAGATCCGCGGCCCCGGCCGCGCGGGCCCCACGCTCACGCCGCGTCGCCACCAGCAGCAACCCGCCGCCGGTCAGAGCAGCCCCCGCGACCGCGGCGGACGTGGGCATCGTGGTCACGCCATCGGCCAGCCACCCCGCCGCCACCGCCAAGGCGGCGGACCACTTCTCTCGCCCCCACGGAACAGCGGTGCCCGGCGCGGACCGTCGCCGTCCGCGCCGTCGGCGCGCATCTGACTCGGGGGAGGGAAGGAGAGCAGACATCAGCAGCGTCCTTGGAACGGATCAAGCCTGGAAACCGGGAAGAGGCAGAGGGGGAACACGCGCAGACAACAAGCCCCGAAGGCGGAACGCTCGGGCCGGCCCGTGTCAACCGGGGCCGCACCACGGGCAGCCCGGCGTTGACCAGCACCTCCACGCGGCCTCCCCGTTCACATCCACCCGCCGTCAGTGAGCCGATGCGACACGATTCTCATCCCTGCGCCGGGGCAGCACCATGACAGCGGCAAGATCACCAACATGACACCCGGGAAGCCGCTGACCTGCACAGACTTCAGCCATGCGGGGAACGGGATGACCAACTGGCCCGACGGAGCCGCCTGCTGTTTGACAGTCGTCACACGAGAGGCCGCCCCACTGGCCGCAGGCCGCGACGGAACAAACCGAACGGAGGCTGGGAGCTGCGACCCGGGCAGGGTTCGAAGCTCACCGCAGCGGGGGCCGGCTCGGCGAGTCTGCAGTCAGGAGCGTTTGCCCACGACGGCATGCGTCTGCGTCCCGCGCGGGAGTGGGTGGCTCTGTTCGCGAGATCCGGTTCCGGCTCAACTTCTGTGATGAAGACACGCTGAGTAATGGTTGGGTGATGGCGCTCTGGCTGATTCATGCCGCGGCTGCCGCCCCGTTACCTCTTTCGTGGCCCCCGCAATGGGGTGCCAGTGGTGACGACCAGTTCGACAACGACACAACGACGTACGCCGATCACGAGTGGACGAGGACGAGGAGGCGGCAGCGTGTCGCCGCGCAGAAGGCGGGGCACCGGCGGCGGTCGTCGGGCGCAGCGCAATGAGGCGGCGCGGCTCACCGAGCAGCTGCTGGACGTCGGCTTCAACAAGAAGCAGGTCGGGGAGATCCTGGGCCGTAATCCGTCTTTGGTCAGCCAGTCTTCACCAAGAACAAGGGCGCGTCATTGGTGGAGGCGCTGCGGGCATGGTCCAGGAGGTGCAGGCCGGCGGGCCGAGAGATATCACGAGCCTCAAGGCTCTGGCGGCCGGCTACGTCCAGCCGCGGTTGAACAAGGCCGGGTTCAAGGCCCGCGTCCGGGCCGTGAAGACGGTCGAGGACCGTAAGGGAAAGTCGGTGATGGGTCCGGACGGCAAGCCCGTCAAGGCGTGGTCGTCGTCGCTGGCCAAAGCAGGCCGTCAGCACATCGCGTCCGGCGCGAGCAGGCTGCGGTCGGTCGTGGAGGACGCGGCACAGTTCGGTGGGAAGATCGCGTTCACGGTGCGGGCGCGGCGCGCAAGGGGTCTTTCGAGCATGATGCGGGGCGCCAGGTCGACTCCCCAGGTGTGCGATGCAATGTCGTCCAGCGGCGGGATGGCACGGAGGAGCGGGTCTACGCCGACAACCGCGGCGGCCCGTTCCGGCGAGGAGGGTTTCGATGGCCGCGAGTTCAAGGCCATGGTCGATGCCACCGGCGGTGACGTCGCAGCTGCCGTGCAGAAGTGGCTGGTCGACAATGACCGTATTGAGCCGGGTGCTCGGATCGTCGGCCTGGAGAGCCGCGCCTGGAAGCCGGACGGCTGAACCACACATGCTTGATCACGGTGGGCGGCACCAGATACGGTGCCGCCCACCGCCATGTCGCGCTTCAGCGGACGCTCTCGTACCGGTCGACGGGTTCGGCCGCGAACGTGCCGTCGTAAAGCCGGACGTCAGTCAGCTCGAATCGGGCGCCATGCGGGCGCTGCTGCTCAGGGTGCTTCCCAGGGAAGTAGTCGGCGCCGGAACCGGCCTTCTGCCGACCCCTGGTCCCGCAGGTCAGAGCACGTCTCCAAGGCCCCGCCCGGGCATCCTCCGATGAGACCAGAAGCGCGACCAGGAGCGCGACGTGAAGGCCCTGTTCTCCCGAGGCCGCCGCGAAGTGAAAGGTAGCTCTCTGTAATCAGAGTGACTTTCGGTCAGGGAGAGCGTGGCGGGGTCCGGGGAGTTCGCTGGACTCGCCGGCCGCGCGGCGGCGGAGCACGGTGTGGAGCATGTCGTTGGTGATGACGGGGGCCGTCAGTACCCGATCCGTCCGGGATCACACCGGTCAGGAAGAGGGCTCGCATGATCGGGCGAACTCGCTCCCGATGTGGGCCTTTAGCGGCTTTTGGTAATGATCTTGCGCTTAGCCTCGGGGCGGGCGCGCGCCGATGCGCCCGCACATCACTCCCGCGAAAGGGCGATCATGGCTACCGCCACTACTGACCCGATCTCCATCAAGCTCGACCAGTTGTTCGCCGCCATCGACACCAACAACGACGGCTACGTCGACTGGAGCGACTTCCAGCACCTCGTCGACCGCTACCTGAGCACCTACAAGATCGACAAGAGCGACCGCCGGGCGCAGGCGCTGCTGATCTCGTACCAGATGCAGTGGGCCGAACTGCTGCGCCACGCGGACGGCGCCAACCGCCTCTCCAAGGAGCAGTACCACTTCGCCAGCCGGGCGGCGAGCGTGGACACCAGCCGCTTCAACATGGTCGAGGGCGTTCCGCACGCCGTCTTCGACATCATGGACACCGACGGCGACAACACCATCAGCAAGGCCGAGTCCAAGAAGTACCTCGAGGTCTGGAACGTCACCGACCCCGGCGCCATGGACACCTTTGCCATGCTGGACACCGATGGGGACGGATCCATCAGCCGGCAGGAGTTCATCCGCGCGGTCCGGGAGTTCTTCTACTCCCCGGACCTGGAGGCCCCGGGCAGCCTGTTCTTCGGGCACCTGTCCCGCTGACACGCGGGACTGCCGACCGGCACGGCCCGCCCGCGGGACTGGCGACGGGCCGAATGACGGCCTGATCCCCGCCCGGCGGCCCTCCTGAGCATTGCACCCGGAATGCGGTCCGGGTCCGGAACCATGGATGGTGGCTCCGGACCCGGACCGCATCCGACTGTACGGGGCAAGGGTTCCGGCCCCCGCCCTGTCCGTCTCATCATCCTTGCGGGGCACGCGCCAGGCGTCGGCGCCAACTGAAGGAGCGCCGGCCCCGAGCTGATGCGGTCGTGCTGGAGAACTGAGGGCCGGGTGGTCTCTCGCTGCTCAGCTGGCGGCCTGCTGCTCACCGGGGGCGCGGGCGGTAGACGGACGGTCTGACAGATCTTGCGACTTGGATTCCGTCCGGGACGAAAGCCGGGGCCGCGCCTGCACCGGCGCGGGCCCTGACCGTTCACTCGGGCTGCCGCAGAGGCCGTCCGCGTCGCGGGGGGAGCTGGGGGCGAGCGGGGCTCTTCCGAGCACGCCGCGGGCCCGCAGATCCCCGACCTCTATATCGGGCCGGTACAGGGGCCCGTTGTCGAGATCGGCGGCGGTGGCCTGCACGCGGTCCCGGCCGGGTCCGGCGGGCCCGTCCTGGAGTTCACGGGGGCGGTGTTCGGGTCCGGGCCCCAGAGGCCGGCGGCGGGTCGTCATGGCGGGGATCGTACGGGTCTGGCGCAAGCCGACGGGGCACCGTGCGGGCGCTGCTGCTCAGGGTGCTCCCCAGGAAGTAGTCGGCGCCTGAACCGGCCTTCTGCCGACCCCTGGTCCCCCTGGGCCTGTCCATACGGGCGACGCTGCCCGGTCAGCGCGGCCCACAGGACGAGGGGGCAGCCGCCCCGGTGTGACGAGCGCCGGGACGGCTGCCGACAGGGCAGCTCAGCTGCCGCAGGCGCAGCCCGCCGCCGACTCGGACGTCACGGTGTCGGCGGTCTCGCTCTGGCTGGTGCAGCAGTCGTCGCCTCCGAGAACGGGGCTCTTTCCGAGCTGGTCGGCGTCGGCCTTGACGACGTAGACCTCCCACGGTTCCTTGCCGGGGCCGGTCACCCACACCTTGTCCTGGAGGGCGTAGCAGCAGGAGGTGTCGTTCTCCTCGAGGGTCGCGAGCCCGGCGTCCTTGAGCCGGGTGGTGGCGGCGGTGACCTCCTCGGTGGAGGCGACCTCGACGCCGAGGTGGTCCAGGCGGGTGGCCTGTCCCGGCTCGCCCTCGATGAGGACGAGCTTGAGCGGCGGGGTGGTGATGGCGAAGTTCGCGTAGCCGGGACGGCGCTTGGCGGGCTCGACGCCGAAGAGCTTGGAGTAGAAGGCCACCGACCCTTCGAGGTCGGCGACGTTGAGCGCGAGCTGCACACGGGGCATGGCGGTCTCCCCGATCAGGTTGCATCGATATCTGTCGATGCAACCTTGCGCCTTGAATCGAAGAACGTCAACATAGAAGCATGTCGAAGCAAGAGTTTGTGGTGCTCGGCCAGGACGGTGCCGACGGATGCTGCCCGGGGCTGCTGACCGCACCGCTGGACGAGGACCAGGCCCAGACGCTGGCCAAGGTGTTCAAGGCGCTGGGCGATCCGGTGCGGCTGAGGCTGCTGTCGATGATCGCCTCCCGCGCGGGCGGGGAAGTCTGCGTCTGCGACCTCACCCCGGCCTTCGACCTGTCCCAGCCGACGGTCTCCCACCACCTCAAGCTGCTGAAGCAGGCCGGTCTCATCGACTCCGAGCGACGCGGGACGTGGGTGTACTACCGGCTGCTGCCGCAGATGACCGACCGGCTCGCCGAGATCCTCACCCGCCCCGCCGGCGCGCCGCTTTCGCAGGCCGCGTCCGCCGGGACCGCCTCGTGAGCACCGGCACTGGTACCGGCACCGACACCGCCGCACCGGCCGGGACGGTGGCCGCCCGGCTGTCGTTCCTGGACCGGTTCCTCGCCGTGTGGATCGTCTTGGCGATGGCCGCCGGTCTCGGGCTCGGCCGCCTCGTTCCCGGCCTCGGTGACGCGCTCGCGAAGGTCACCGTCACCGGCGTCTCGCTGCCGATCGCGCTCGGCCTGCTCGTGATGATGTACCCGGTGCTCGCCAAGGTCCGCTACGACCGTCTGGACACCGTCACCCGCGACCGGCGCCTGCTTATCCCCTCCCTGGTCCTGAACTGGGTCGTCGGCCCGGCCCTGATGTTCGCCCTCGCCTGGCTCTTCCTGCCGGACCTGCCCGAGTACCGCACCGGTCTGATCATCGTCGGCCTCGCCCGCTGCATCGCCATGGTCATCATCTGGAACGACCTCGCCTGCGGCGACCGCGAGGCCGCCGCCGTTCTCGTGGCGCTGAACTCCGTGTTTCAGGTCTTCGCGTTCAGCCTGCTGGGCTGGTTCTACCTGAGCGTGCTGCCCGGCCTGCTCGGTCTGGAGCAGACCGCGCTCGACGTGTCCGTGTGGGAGATCGCCCGCAGTGTGCTGATCTTCCTCGGCATCCCGCTGCTGGCCGGGTTCCTCACCCGCCGCCTGGGCGAGAAGGCACGCGGCCGCGACTGGTACGAGACGAAGCTGATCCCCAGGATCGGCCCGTTCGCCCTGTACGGGCTGCTGTTCACCATCGTCGTCCTCTTCGCCCTCCAGGGCGACGCCATCACCTCCAAGCCGCTGGACGTCGCCCGGATCGCGCTGCCCCTGCTGGTGTACTTCGCCGTGATGTGGGCCGGGTCCATGGCCGTCGGCCGCGCGGCCGGGCTGGACTATCCGAAGGCCACCACGCTCGCGTTCACCGCCGCGGGCAACAACTTCGAACTCGCCATCGCGGTCGCCATCGCCACCTTCGGCGCCACCTCCGGCCAGGCCCTCGCCGGAGTCGTCGGCCCCCTCATCGAGGTACCCGTCCTCATCGGTCTGGTCTACGTCGCCCTGGCCGCCCGACGCTTCTTCCCCCGGCCCGCCTCGGCGGCCGGACCGGCCGCCGCCGTCGTCGTCGTCGTCCCGGAGGATTCCGCCCGTGTCTGAGTCCAAGCCGTCCGTGTCCAAGCCGTCGGTGCTGTTCGTGTGCGTCCACAACGCCGGACGCTCGCAGATGGCCGCCGCCTTCCTCACCCACCTCTCCCAGGGCCGGGTCGAGGTCCGCTCCGCCGGGTCCGCGCCGGCCGACACCGTCAACCCGGCCGCCGTGCAGGCGATGGCGGAGGTCGGCATCGATATGTCCGCCCGGACGCCGAAGGTGCTGACCGCCGAGGCCGTGCGCACATCCGACGTGGTGATCACCATGGGCTGCGGCGACACCTGCCCCGTCTTCCCCGGCAAGACCTACCTCGACTGGAAGCTCGACGACCCGGCCAGGCGCGATGTCGACGCCGTCCGGCCGATCCGCGACCAGATCGAACAGCGCATCCGCGGCTTGCTCGCCGAACTCCTGCCCGAGCGCACCTGACCTTCGCTCGGTCCCACTAGGGAAAGGACCTGCCCCAGTGATACAAGTCACCGGGCTACTTCCCCAGACGAAACGATCCGCCAGACCGATGATCAGAAACACTGCTTTCGGCACGGGGAGCATTCCCAACGTCTTCACTCCCAAATGAGTCATGCTCCTGACCTTCAACAGCCCTCGGGTCGGGGCTGGTGCCGAAACAGTGCTCGCTCGTATCGGATGGAGAGCAGCGCGCGGTCGGCCCCCTTAGGCGCGCTGTCCTGCCCGTGTACAACGTTCTCCATGCCGCCCTGCCCGAGTTCCTCGGCAGCCTCGCTGCCGGACTCCTCCTCGCCGCCGGCGCTTGGACCATCCAAAGATTCCGCGCCCGCCGCACGGACCCCGGAAACGAGGACAGCGGCCACGGTATTCCACCCACGGAATAGTCCTCGCCGGGGCGTGGCTGCCTTGGCGAGGCGACGCGCCTTAGGAAGGCAGGCGGGTGGCCAGGGCTGGCCATGGCCTCCCAGGTGACGCCGTGGCCGGGCGTTTGGCGCAGGGCTTGCGCGCGGGCTCGCTCCTTGGCGATCTGCTTCGCCGCGTCGGCGCCGCCGCCACCCTCGCGGTCGAGACGCTCCAGTAGGTCGGCGCGCAGATCGGTAGCGTCGGCCTGCTTGTGCGGGTCGGGGAACATCTGGTCCTTGAGGAGCCTGGAGGTGTACTTCCCGACGATGATCACTGCGCTGAGGGTGCTGTGCCGCTCCAAGTGGTCGCTGACTGGCTGTGGGCAGTCGGCCCAAGCCTCGCGCGGCGCGGTGCGATCGAGAAGCCAACTGTCGAGGTGCCTGGCGGCTTCCTCGGGGCGGTCGGCCGGTTCCGGGATGCGGGGGTCCTCTGCGGTGCCGTCGAGACGGACGGTCTCCGGCTCATCGAACGGCGCGCGCCACTGCTCAACCTGGTCGGCAAGCTGACAAGCAGAATTTGTCAGCTCTGGACTGACAGTGCCTTCGCAGTGCGGTCGAGGTCCAATGAACCCGGGGGGCGAAAACGGCCGTCTGCGCCCCCTGCGCGATCCATTGCGACAGGTCGCCTAATACTCCAGTGTGGTTTCGTGATCTATCCGGCCGGTTCGTCGGGGGATCGTCGTTGGTAGTGGCTGTGTCGGGCTGTTGCCTGGTGGCGTCTGCGCCAGGTGGACCAGTGCAGCAGTCTGGCCGCGGTTGCGGCTGGTGGGCCGAAGACGGTGGTGAGCAGGTGGCGGATCTCCGGGACGGTCAGTGCGATGGGGTCGCGGCTGCGGGCGGGGTGGTGCGGACCGGTGGGCCGCTGCGGTGCCGCGTCGGCGGCGACGGCGGTCAGGAAGGCCAGGGCGAGCATGGCGAGGGTGATGTGCCGGTGCCATGCGGTCCAGTTGCGGACCTGGTAGTGGTCGAGTCCGACTTGGCTTTTGGCGGCCTGGAAGCACTCCTCCACGCTCCAGCGGACACCGGCGACGCGGACCAGTTCGGACAGGGGCACCTTGGTGGGTGACCAGCACAGGTAGAAGGCCAGTTCACCACTGATGCGGTTGCGTCGGACGAGCAGGTGGCGGTGTTCGCCGGTGCCGGTGTGGATCCAGGCCCAATCGTAGTACCGCGGGCCTTTCGCGCCGGGGCCTGCGCTGTGCCGCTGCCAGGCGGTGGCGGGCAGGCGTTCGGCGAGGGTGTCGGCGCGGACGGGGGTGCGGCCGTGGTTGATCCGGACTCGGGTGGAGCGGGCGACGGCCAGCACGTAGCCGGTCCCGCGTGCCTCCAGCGCGGCGCGGAGGTGGGGGTCCTGCCCGTAGGCTTCGTCACCGGTCACCCACGGTGCCTTCACCCCGGCGTCCAGCGCGGCGGCGATCATGTCCCAGGCCAGGCGGGGCTTCGTCGCGAACTGCACTTCGTCGGGTATCCCGGCCGCCTGACGGCGTTCGGGATCGGAGCACCAGGACTGCCCGGGCAGGTAGAGCCGACGGTCGATCAGGGCCCGCCCCCGGCTGGTGGCCAGGGCGAGGAACACGCCGACCTGGGCGTTCTCGATGCGCCCGGCGGTGCCGGTGTACTGCCGCTGCACGCCCGCCGAGGCACGGCCCTTCTTCAGGAAGCCGGTCTCGTCCACGATGAGCACCGCGCCGTCGGTGCCGAGGTGGTCGACGGCGTAGGCGCGGACATCGTCGCGGACGGCATCGGCGTCCCAGCGTGCGTAGCGCAGCAGCCGCTGCATCGGTCCCGGCCGGGCGAGTCCGGCCTGTTCGGCCAGCTGCCAGCAGTTTTTCCGCTCCGTCTTCGACAGCAGCCCGAGCACATAGGCACGGGCACACGCCCTCGGCTCAACCCGGCCGAAACGGCCCGCGATCCGCGCCATCACCCGGTCGAACATCGCCCGCCAGCGAGTGCCGTCTATGCTGTCACCTGCGGCCACCGCACGATCGTCATGAGTCCACACAACCCTTGATGATCACGCGGTGGCCGTTCCAGTTCTCACGCGGGTCCAATCCAAGATCGCGAAACCAGACTGGAGTACTAAACGTGTGACTTTCAGGGCTCCGTGGCGTGGCTACTCGGCGGTAAGCGGCGCAAACACCCGTGCGACAAGGCGGCCTCGTTGTGCAAAGGCCGCTCCCTGCCCAGTCGGCTGCAAGTCACGCGCGATCAGCCCGCGGTCGGGGTGGCGTGCGGTCAGCGGCATGACGCTGGAGGCTCGTAGTACGCGGAGTCGAGCTGGACGCCGCGCACCCACTGGGCGAAGTGCTTGTCCTCCCCGGCTTCACGTTCCAGTGCACGGCCACTGACGTAGAGCGTGGTGACCTGCTCTTCCGTTTCGAAGTCGAAGCGGGTCTCGTGGGCTGCCTGGTAGACGCCGTAACCAGAGATGTCGTGGATGGACATCCGTCCGGCCCGGCCGAAGACGAGCGCGGGCTCCAGGTGCTCGAAGAAGACCCAGGTTTGCGGCAGCCCACCGCCTGCCCGCGCGAACCCTACGGCGAAGCCGCGCGTCACGAGGTGGGTGTCGATGTCCCTGGCGTCGTCGGGGAGAAGTGTCACCCGGTGGATGTGGTCGTAGCCAGGCTGCCGCCCGGTCCACGCCCACCTCTTGTCCTCACAGGCGGGGCAGGTGCTGGCGGACTGGTCGCTCATGGGCTGGGCTCATTCCTCATCGGCCGACGTGCTTCGGACGTGGTGGCGCTGGCTTCTCGTATGCGGCGAGGGTCCGGTAGAGGATGGACCGGCCGATGCCGAGGTGCGCGCGGATGGCGGTGACCGACTCCTACGTGTCGCGGCACCTCAGGGCGACGGTGAGCATGTCGCTGGCGACGGCTGGCGGGCGCCGTGCTTGCCGTTCGCCACGGCGGTGGCCAGGCCGACGAGGGTCCGTTCGTGGATGAACTCCCGCTCGACCTCGGCCATCGCGGCGAAAATATCCGAAGTCCTCTACTCGGTGTCCAATCTGGCCACCAACACCCCAGCGCAGAGGGCGTAGTTTCCCGCGGCGAGCAGGATGCCGACCTGATTGTCGATCTTGTTGCCCCGGAGGCGCAGGGACAGCTTCTCAAGCATTCGACAGCTGAGCCGCAACGCCGAGAACAGTCCTTCGAGTTCTTCGCCTTGTTCTGGTGCCTGTTGTACCGCAGCCACCAGCAGAGATTCAGCTGCCTGTCGCTGCTCTTGAGGTAGGGACGTCGCGGCAGCATTGGCATGATCTGTGACCGACTCAAGCACTTTGTCCACGCCCTGCCCGGACGCCGCGGCGTAGATCGAAGACCACATCAACGTCATCGAGAGGAAGACATACAGCACTGTCTCCTGAGCGAGCATCGGGTCCTGCCCGCTCTGGCGCCGCTTGCGATACTGACGCTGCGCCCATCCCCCCATGCGCATCTGGGCCATAGCCCCATAGGTCGAGGTAACCAGAGTGCGCACGAACGGTTCATTGCATCCAGGTGATCCATCCGCGGCTGCCGCCAAGACCTCAAGGGCACTGCGGATCGCGTCGGGGTCATGCTCGATTGATTCCGAGGCATCCCAGTCCACGTGGCGCTTCCGCTCCGGCCACAGGGGATGGCTGTTGAGGCATTCCGAGCATGACCCGAAAGTGGTGGCGAACAGGTTGAAGGCGGAGCCGTACGGGCTTCTCACGGGACTCTCCATCGAACGTGGGCGAACGGTGCAGATCTTTGACCCGCGTCCTGGCGAAGGATGTACGCGGTCAGTGTGGGCGAGTGCGTTCGAGGACGCGATAGACCGTCGCCCTGCTAACGGATGAAGAGTTCGGCGAGGTCGGCGATGGTGTGCTCACCACTGCGGTGCTCCTTGACGAGATTGGAATCCATTCCGTACCTGCGCCCCCTGTTTTCGCCCACCCTAGGGTGGCGCATCAACCCGCCGGAGCCGACAGAAGAGGATCCGGCCGTCGTGACCGACACCTCCCTGACCGATGCCTGTGGGCTGCGGCACCATGCCTACGCCGAAGCCGTCGCCTACTGCGACGGCGGGCCGGGCGGTCTCTACCAGCCGGACGAGTGGAACGCGTTCAGGAGCGACACTCGGGTGCTTTGCGCGGTGTTCTACTACCGCCGCACCGAGCCGATGACCGTTAAGGACCACCACGGCGTCGAGCGCACCCTGGACCCGGTCGTCAACGGGTGGGCGTGGCCGCACGGCCTCGCGCTCAACTGGGACGGCGTCGACGGATGGGCCTACGCGCCGCTGGAGGACGAGTTCAGCACCGTGGGGGACCACTGGGACCCCCTGCCGGTGCCGCGCCTGGCCGCCCCGCGATCCGCACTCTCCCGCCCCGGCTCCTGGACGGCCGTGAGGACGACCTTCCCGCCTCCACCGAGGAGTGGAAGGAACCCCGCGCACAGACCCTGGCGGACAAGCTCGCTGCCGCTGGCGGTGACGTCGCAGCTGCCGTGTAGAAGTGGCTGGTCGACATCGACCGTATCGAGTCCGGTACGCGGATCGTCGGGCACATGCCTGATCACGGTGTGGGCGGCACCAGGCGCGGTGCCGCCCACCACCATGTCGCGCTTCAGCGGACCGTCTCGTACCGGTCGACGGGTTCGGCCGCGAACGTGCCGTCGTAGAGCCGGACGTCGGTCAGTTCGAACCGCTCCTGCTGGCGCCCGACGGGCCAGATGAGGAACGTTCCTACCGGACGGGTGCTGATCACCTGTATCGGCCCTCCGTCCCGGCCTGTCGTGCCCAGCAGGGTGTACCGGCGGACCGTCTGGTAATCCGTCACCAGCTCCGACCGCGCGCGCTGCTCCAGGACCGCCGGGTCGGGGCGGTCGCGGCTGCGGCGCCAGCGGCGGGCGCACCAGACCACGATGCCGACCGCTCCGGCCGAGCCCAGCGCGCCGATCAGCTCCGGCAGGGATTCGACGAAGACGTTCATGGACGGTGTACTCCTCACACGTGCGCGTACGCGGGCTTCCCTGCCGGGCGCGCCCGGGGCGGGAGATTCGAGGATCCCCTGCGGCGGCGCGCCTTGTGCCGGTTGGATGTTGTACGGCCGACAACGCTGGGTTGTCCGTGATAACTCCGAAAGGGTGTCCAGTGTCAGGGGGGAAACGTCCAGGGCGTCCGTGGAGCGCGCCCAAGGGGCCTTGCCAGGAGATCAACGACCTTGTCGGTATCGTGCGCGGCTGGCTGGACGAGGCCGGTATCAGCGTCAGAGGGCTTCATGCTGCGCTCACGCCGGATCACTTCGCTGACGCGATGGTGCCTGACGAGCGGAAGCTGCGTGAGCGGCTCGCCGGCGTGGACCTGACGTGGGACACGGTTGAAGCAGTCGCCGACATCTGCTTCCGTGACGAGCCCCAGGCCGTGACGGGGCAACGCCTTCAGCAGCCGAGGGCGCTCTGGAAGGCCGCCGAGGAACATCCCACGGTCGTCGGACCCGACGGCGAGCCCGCCGTTCCTGCCCGGGAACTGCTTCACGCCCAGGAACGCGCCATCGGTGCGCTCGAAGAACTCAACCAGGTCCGCAAGGCGTACGAGGCGAGTGAACGGGCCCGTAACCAGTCGCTGCAGGTGGCTACGGTGCTGTTCGCGCTGCTGGGCCAGGCCCAGGCGCAAGTCGCCGAACTGTCCCGTCGCCTGGAATCCCTCCAGGCTGCCCCTGACGCGCTGAGCGGGGACATCGAATCGGCGCAGATGCGACTGGTGCGCGCCGCGACACAGCAGGACGATCTGCGGACACAGCTCGCCCGCGCGGAAGCTGAACGGAATCGGGCCCAGGCCGTGGCCGATCTGGCTGCGCGGCGCATCCAGATGCTGGAGTCCGAGCTCCGTGATGTCCGCGACGTGGGCAGCTCCGCCGCGCCCGGCGCGCCCGGCGCCGTGGCTCTGCCGCAGCAGCTTGCTGGTCACCGAGACGAGGACATCGAGCTCGACGAGGTGGACGCAACGCTTCGGAAGGCGCGCGAGGTCCTCGACCGCGAACATGACACCGTCACCGAGATCGCCAGCGTCCTCGGCGCCGATGGCACCACCGAGGAACACGACGGCACGGCGCCCTTCTCCCGCGTCTTGCGTTTCGGCAGGCCTGCGGCTGGCACAGCCGACTCCGACGAGGGGTTGTTCGGAACAACCCCGCACAACATTGACGGCCCGGGAACCGACATCGTTCTGCATCGACAGAGCGACCGCATGCGGTTCGTGGGCTCAGCTACCCGCCGCATCTCACGGGCCATGGACCTGAACGAGATCGTGCAGGCGCTGTGCCGGTCGACGGTGCCGACGTTCTGCGACGCGATCCTCGTCTATCTGCGTGATCCGTTGCCGGTGGGCGACGAGCGTCCCGTCTCGCCGTTCCTGTTGAGGCTGCGCCGCACGGAGAGGATGCGTTTAGCTGAGGACGGCATGGGGTTCGGCGGTCTGAGTGTGCTTCCGGTCATCGACCAGCACGACGAACTGACTCCGGCTGCAGAGACGTGCGAGGTGCGCTCGGGAGGTGCGCTCTCGGAGGTGCTGCGCGGGGTACGACCAGTCTTCGGCGACCTCGCGCCGACCCGCGCCGCACTGGACGAGCTGCTCGGCGGCCGGTACGGGAGCCCTGAGAGGAGCCGGACGATTCTGGCCCCGCTTCAGGGGCGCCGCCGAGTTCTCGGTGCGGCCGTCTTCCTGCGGCGGTCCGACCGGACCGCCTTCGAGCCGAACGATCTGCCGGTTGCCGCCCAGCTGACAACCCAGACCGCCCTCGGCATCGACAAGGCAGTGCTGTACGGGCGAGAGGCGTACATTGCGGACCATCTGCAGCGCACCATGCTGCCGGACTCGCTGCCGCAGCCGACCGGTGTGCGGCTGGCCTCGCGCTATCTGCCCGCGGACGAGACCGCGCGGGTCGGCGGCGACTGGTACGACGCCATCCCGCTGCCCGGCAGCCGGGTCGCGCTGGTGGTCGGCGACGTCATGGGCCACTCCATGACCTCGGCGGCGATCATGGGCCAGCTGCGCACTGTCGTGCGAACGCTGGCGGGGCTCGATCTGCCGCCGCAGGAGGTGCTCCGCCAACTGGACGAGCAGGCCCAGTGGCTCGGCGGGGACCGCATCTCGACCTGCATGTACGCGGTGTACGACCCCGTGTCGCACCGGATCACCATCGCCAACGCCGGCCACCCGCCGCCGATCATGCTGCACCCCGACGGCCGGGCCGAGGTACTGCGTGTACCGCCGGGCGCGCCCATCGGAACGGGCGCACGAATCGACTTCGAGGGCGTGGAACTGGGCGCCCCGACAGGCGCGACGCTGCTGCTTTACACAGACGGTCTGGTGGAGTCGAGGATGAGGGACGTGTGGATGGGCATTGAGCAGCTTCGGGAGCGGCTCGCGGCGACGGCCCAACTCACCGGGCCGGACCAGTCGCCTCCGCTGGAGGAGCTCTGCGACGACGTGCTCGGCATGCTCGGTCCCGGCGACCGGGAGGACGATACCGCCCTGCTTGCAGCCCGCTTCGAGGGGATCACCGCAAGCGATGCAGCGGGGTGGTTGGTCGGAACCACGGCCATCGCACCGAGACAGGCGCGGCGACTTACCCATCAGACACTTGAACAATGGGGTCTCGCCCATCTGTCCGACGACATGCAGTTGCTCGTCGGTGAGTTGGTGACCAATGCCGTGAATGCGAAGGCGGGTGGGCCGGTTGAGGTGCGCTTCCTGCGCACCCACGTCCTGCGCTGCGAGGTGAAGGACAACTCGACTGACATGCCGCGCTTGCGCCCTGTCCAGGACATGGACGAAAGCGGACGCGGACTGCTGGTCGTGAACCGGCTTGCCGAGCGGTGGGGAGCCAGTCAACTGGTGGGAGGGAAGGTGGTCTGGTTCGAGATCGCGCTTGTTGCCGCAGACGCCTCCGCTTCCGAACGGTTAGATGCTGCGTTTTGTGCTTAGCAGCGCCACGACGACCGCCTCTGAACTCCGTTGCGTATCCGTAGTCCTCATATGGAGTCGCTGGCTTCGCCGCCGTCCGCTTCGGCTATCCCAGCGGCAGGTCGTCGTAGACGAGTTCCACCCGGTCAGCGGGGGCGATGACGCGCAGGACTTCTACGGGTTGCCCAGCCTGGTCCTTGGTGATGCGGTCCACGGCGATGACGGGCACCTTCCCCCCGATGTTCAGCTGGCTTGCCTCGGGTGCGGTGGGCGTACGGGAGGTGATGCGCTCTCGTGCTGAGGTGGGTGTGCGGCCGAGTGCGGTGAGAGCGCCGTAGATCCCGCCTTTGATCTTCCCGTCCTGTTCGAGGGGTGTGCCGGCCGCGAGATCCGCCGGGTACCAGGCGTCCTGTACCTGGACGACGTCGGCGGTGCCGATCACGGCGAGCTGGCGGCGATGAACTCCGCGGGCCCCGGAGGGTACTTGGAGGTCGGCTGCGACATCGTCGGGCAGCACGGCGTCCGGCTGGACGAGGACCAGCTGCATCCGGCCGTCGAGGCCCTGGTCCGCGCATGCCGTTTCCCAGGGTCCGCGTGTACCCCTGGGCGCAGCACGACGGGGCATCCGCAGGGTTGCGATGGGCAGGCCGCGGCTGGTCTCGAGGGCTACCGGAATTCGTGTCCCGGTGCCAGGGACAAGGCGAGCTGCGGCGCGGGGCTGCTGACAGCATCGGTGCGGGCCACCGCTGGTCCGCGCTTTGGCCGTGGCCAGGTGTCGCCTCTGCCTTCTGGCGGCGAAGCGGGACCACCGCTGGTCCGCCCTGCCTGCGGTGTCAGGTGTCAGGGGTCCGGGTGTTGGGGGGTGGGGCGGGAGCGGGTGGCGAGGGCGGACCCGGCGAGGACGAGTGTGAGGCCGGTCAGGGCGGTGGCGGTCGGTCGGTGTCCCAGCGGTATGTCGTAGAGCACGGCGAACCCGGGTGCCAGGTAGGCGGCGAGGTTGGCCCGCACGGCGCCGATGCGTCCGATGAGGAAGTAGAAGAGGACCAGGGCTCCGCCGGTCGCCAGGGTTCCGAGGACGACGAGCCAGACCGCGACCGGCCAGCCCGGTACCCGGACAGGGGTGACGATCAGCAAGGGGGCGAGGAGGAGACAGCTCACGGTGCACACCGTGGCCGCCACCGTGACGGGTGGCGCGTCCGGCATCACGCGGTGGATGTAGAGGGCTCCGGCGGCGTAGCAGGCAGCGGCGGTGACCAGCAGGACACCGCCCGACACGGTGGAGGTGCCGTCGAGGTCCTTCCAGAACAGCAGCACGGTGCCCGCGGCGCCGACGAGGACCCCGGACGCGGTCCCGGCCTCCAGCCGCCGGTCCAGCCCGGCGGCGAGGACCGCCGCCCACACCGGCTGGGTCCCCAGCAGGATGCCCGCCAGTCCCGCCGTCACCTGTGCCTGGCCGGAGGTGAGGAGCAGGACGGGAACGGTCATCTGCAGCACGGACGCGATCAGCAGCGGGCCGGGCCGGCGGCGCAGTTCACGCCGGAACGCCCCGCCCCGGACGGCCAGGGGGATCAGGAGAAGCGCGGACAGGCCGGTGCGGGCGACGGCCACCGTGACCGGCGCCAGTTCCTCCAGAACCATCGACGCCAGGGGGAACACGGCGCCCCAGACAGCGCCGAGCATCAGGAGCAGGGCCGTGTCCCGGCGCGTCACCGGGGCAGGCTACCCGCCCCGGTCAGCAGATACGCGTCCAGTTCCCGCACCGCCCAGGTACCGGCATACGGAACCAGCTGGGACCGTACCCGGGCGATGCGCCGCAGACTCCGCGGCGAGCCTGCCCGGGCGGCGACGTCGTAGGCCCGGCGGGTCAGTTGGGCGGCCTCCTCGATCTCCCCCTGGGCGATCCGGGCTGCGGCGCATGCCGCACTGACCTCCGCCTCCCCCCGCACCATCTTCTCCGACCAGCTGGCCGCCGCCGCGTCCAGCGCGTGCCGCGCGGCCGGGGTCCAGTGCACCGAGCCGAGTTCCATCAGCGCGTACCCCACCCATTTCTCCAGATGCGCCGCGTCGAAGAACCGCACACACGTCGGCGGTGGTTCATGTCCGGCGGCCGATTCCAGCAGCCGGCGCGCCGTCTGCAGGTCCTTCTGGCACAAGCGCTCGTTCCGCAGACAAGCGTGGGCGTATCCCCGGGTGACCGCCGTCCAGGACCGCACCACCGGATGTGCACCCATGGCCGCGGTGCACGCCGCGTCCGCGATGCGCAGCGCGTCCGTGTGGGCACCGCATTCGGCCAGCACCCGGCTCCATCGGCTGACCGTATACGCGTACAGGCCCTCGTCGCCGGCCTCCCGCGCGGCTCCGGCCGCCTGCCGGTAGTAGGCACCCGCCTCGCCGTACCGCTCCAGATCCACACTCAGCCAGCCCATCAGCGACCCCGAATCGGCGACCAGCACCGCCACCCGCGCACGCTCCGCCCCCGGAACCTGGTTCATCCGGTCCGTCAGCTGACGATGATGCTCCCGCGCCTGTTCCACCACGGCCGCCGAACCCAGCAGGTTGTCCAGCCGGCGATAGGCATCCGTCAGCTCCGCCCACGCCCGGTACACCTCCGTGCTCCCACGCGTGTTTGGCAGGAACCCGGTGAGCGGGGGCATCAACAAGGCGGCTGACACCGTTCCGCCCGCGGCCAGGAGAGAGCGTCGTCGCATCAGCATGTCCCAATCCTCCAGGACATCCAGTGTGCTCGATACATCCGGTCTCTCTCCAGACCCGCTGTCAAGCCTGTCCGGGGCAGTGCCGCGCCCGCGCGCCAGAGCCTCCGTTGGTGTTCCCGGGATGTCCCGGGTGAGCTGACTGGCCTCCGCCGGGGTGAGTTCCGCGCGGTCCAGGTCGTCCAGCAGGTCCCCGGCCGAGGTTCCGTAGGCGAGGGCCAGCGCGCGCAGATGCCGTCGGCTCGGTTTGCGGCCGCCCCGGGGCCATGTCTCATACCGGGAGATATGCGTCGCCCACAAGGCGCCGGCGTCCGGCAGGTGTTTGTTGATGTGCTCGGCGGCCTCTTCCTGAGTCCAGCCCAGGGCATGCCGGAACGCTGCCCGGGGCCGCAGGCCGTGATGGAGCACGAGCATTCCGGCGATCTGCTCGACACTCATTCTCAGGCCGAGCATGCGCTCCCGCGCATCCTTCACCGCTCCCTGCGTACGCTGTCGATGGTTCGTCATGTTCTTTCGTGCCGTGGCGGTAGGTGGTGCCTGCCCCGGCCCGGAGCTTGTGTCCGTGGCGGCGGGCGGGGGAAGGCGCGGGCTGCTCGGTGCGGCAGCACGCCGGGTCGTGGGGCGGCCGGACGAACGGGGGGAGGCGGGCGCCCTTGACACAGCTGGTGGGGGAGGGGCTGCCGTCACCAGCCGTGCCTGTCGTTGCGGGACAGGGCGACAACGGCACCGAAGAACGAGCCCGGTAGGAGTGGCGGGTCGTGCGCGGACAGGACCTCCTCGGCGACCTCCTCGGTATGCGGCCTCGCACGAGACGCGGAAGACTCCAAACCCCACGACAGATCGACGCGGGCAGGCAGGCTGCCCAGGGGAGGGAAGCCGCGTTCCAGGGTTGTGAGCCTGTTGGAGAGCCGGGGGAGGCCCGACCAGGGGGCGTCGTCCTCGTACACAGCCTGAGCGAGGAGCCGCAGGAGCCTGCGCAGCAGGGGAGGGTCGCTTCCGTTGGCCGCTATGTCCACCGCGGCCTCGGCACCATCCCGGCCGACGAGACGGTAGCCGGGCCAGCCGTGCCGCAGAACGATCCCACGGAGCATACGGGCGTCTGCCCGGTCAAGGCGCGCGTAGAAGCACGCAGGCCCATCGGGACATTCGGAATCGGAGGGGGCCCAGTGGCGGTGTCGCTGCCGGACCGAGAAGGCCCGATCCAGCAACTCCTGGCGAAGATCCGGCCGTTCCGGAGCCGTCGAGCGGGCATCCGAAACCGCGGGCGCCGACCCGTCCCGTGCCGGGCCGTGTATCCCACCCGCGCCCGGCCGCGGCCGGGCGTCCCGCTCCGCGGGCGTACGCAGGGCGACGGGCAGACCCAGCGCCGGTGCCACAGAGGTGTTCAGCAGCAAGGGAGATGACAGCGTCTCGGTCATCAGCGTCTCCGGAGCGTGATCAGATCCGCCATGGGGAAGTAACGGGTGATTGGGATGTGGTGGTGGGCCGGGTGGCTGGCACGCATCGTGGGAGAGAAGGGCTCGGGCGTCGCCCCCGTGCCCGGCCCCGTCACGGGCATCCGACCCGGCACGGGCACGCCGGGGCCGGGTAGGAGGCTGCACCCGGGGTGACAGTCCCGAGGGGTCTCCGATCACGTCGTCTAACTCCCGGCCCGCCCCGGCCGGATGAGGACGGAAGACGACATCGGGGATCGGGTTGGTGAGGGGGTGAGCCAGGGGTGGGGTGAGGGTCTCGGTCATCAACAGGCTCCGGCTGCAGGAACAGATCAGTGAGGAAGGGTGGACAACCGTGGGGAACGGGGCCGGTGCCCGGCGCGGCGGTACCGTCAGGCCGTCTCCGCGGGGTGCGCGGGACCGGCACGGGCATCGGGCCCGTGGGACAGGGCTAATGAGGACCGCGTGCCGCGGGGGCAGCGGGCGGAGGCCGGGAGGCTCATCGAGGCCCAGACCTGTTTCCCCGTGCCGTCCGGGAGGAGGTCGCAGCCCCACCGGTCGGTGAACGCGTCGACGATGAGCAGACCCCGCCCCGACTCCGCCTCCGCTGACACGGAGTCGTCGCGGGGCGCGGGCGGGAGTGGGCGCGGTGAGGTGTCCGCCACACTGATGCGCAGCTCCCGGCCGCGGCGCTCCAGGGTCACAGTCACCGACTGGTCCGGTTGCGTGGAGCCGTGGACGACCGCGTTGGCGACCAGCTCGTTCGCGGCCGTGATGGCGTCGTCCGCCCGGGCGGGGCACCAGGCCAGCAGCCGGTCCGCGATCACCGCCCGGGCGGGACCGATGCCCTGCCGGTCGGCGGGGAACGCGAACCGGCACACCCGGTCGCGACTGCGCGTGCGCGCGGTTCTCCGGGGAGCCTCACTTCCCGTCGGCGCGGTGCCGCTCCACAGCTCCAGCCACGCCCGCATCTCCCACGCGCGGGGCCGCAGCGCTGTGACGGTGACATCGTGCTGGTCCAGCCAGGCCATCCCGGACGCGCGCTCAAAGGGCTCAGAAGCCAGGTCCCCGACGGAGGCAACAACCAGGGCACCGACCCTTCCGGCGGTGACGAGCGGGACGACGACCTCGCTCCAGCCGGCCCGGTCCGCGAGGGCGATGGCGGGGGGTGCGGTGTCGGCGACGGTCGCGCGGACGGTGTAGCCGAGCTCGTTCTCCGTCTCGGCCGTCAGCTCCCGCAGGGATGCCATCGCGCAGGCCGGGGCGGGGGTACAGGTGTAGACGAGCGCGGTGTTGGTCAGACTGGTGGGCATCGTCGGCCTCCGGCGGACGGATACAGCGCGGGTCAGAGAAGGGGAACGGGGAGCCTGGTCTCAGAAGCCGGTGCCCGAGTCGGGCGGCCGTTGGTCGTTGCCGTCGGTTTCGGAGGCCCTACCCAACCGCGCTTCTTCACGGTGGGGCAGAGGGCACGGGGGTTGTTCGTGAGCACGACCGTTGCCATGAAGATCACCCGACGCGAGCCAGGGCCGCGGCTTCGCCCAGGAAGCCGGTTCGGTACCCGTGTCACCCACCGTCCCGCGTCGTCCGCAGGGGAGCAGGACGCGCCGGACGGTGGACGTCGGCGGGGTCGGACGCCGCAGAAGTCGCGTCATGGGATCACAGCCTTGTGAGAGTCCTGCGGAATCGGCGACGTCTCAGCTCAGAGTTAGGGAAGAGGGCCCTGAGCCATCGGAGGTTAGAGACCGGAGGCACTGGAATGTTCACCGTTGTGAACCTTGCCCGGGGACGGGTGGCTTCAGGACATTCCAGGTGCGTATCCGGTCAGGCGGCTTGGTGGAGACGGGACTGGAGGGAGGAGACCTCGACCGGGGCAGGGCTGAGCAGAACGACGGTGATGTCTTTGCCCGGGCCGCTGGTCGGGCGGACTGGAGCGAGCCCCACTCGTCGATGGCGAGCGTTGCCGTACTGACGGCGGCCTCCAGCTTCCCGTGGAGCAGCTGGCTCTGGGCGAGGACCATCCGGCAGAAGCCGAGGGTGCGCGCGTACTGAGGGTCCGTTGCGCTGACGGCGCTCTGAGCGTGGAGGACGGCTCCGCGATGCTGGCCGAGGTCGCGGAAGCAGTGCGACAGTTCGCCCTTGAGTTCGGCAGAGGCGAAGTAAGCCAGCCAGGCCGGGTCGTCACCGTCATCCGCCGAGCAGACCGCAGCGACAGCAACGCCACAATGGACTCAGCCACCGCCTGCACACTCTGTAGATCGGCCGACATACCGCCCGCTGGGGACGGCATTGACACTGACGGCAACCAGCCCGAGAGACTGGCCGCGCCGTGGGGCAGGACGATTCGCGCCGTGCGGACCCTATCGTCTGCCCCGAACCCGGTCGGCCGCCCCTCGGCTCCCCGCCGGGCCCGCCACGCGATGCGCTACGGCCCCGACTCCTACACCGGCAGACCCATACGGTGGGCGAGTCCCGCGAGGGAGCGGCGGGTGGAGGACGGCAGGGTCTTGCCGAGGAGGTGGCCCACCGAGTCCCGGATGAGCGGGTCCGCGTGGACGCGCTGCGGGGCGGCTTCCTCGGCGTCGAGGAACGCCTCCACGGCGCGCGCCTGCCGGTGGGGCAGCTGGGTCAGCGCCCGTCCGAGATCGCCGTGGAATGCCGCACGGCGCCCGGCCGTGGCGATCCCTGCTGGGTGAACGCCATGTCCGGCGTGGACCGCTTCTCCGTGGCGGCCCAGCGCGGTGTTCAGGCTGACCTGGTGGACGGCGACGTTGGCCGGTCCGAAGTTGAGGTGCCACGCCTTTGTCTCACCGGTCCGGACGGCCAGCCGCGATGCTTCCGCGAGATGGCCCTCGACCTCCTCGGTGCTGCGCTGGCCGGTCTGGGTGAGGGAGGTCGCCGAGATCAGGTGGAGCTCGCCCAGCAGCGCCTTGGCCCCGCGGTGCCCGAGGCGGCCCTGGAGGCCGTCGGCCGCCGTGCCCGCGCGGGCCAGGGCCTGGGACGGACTGCCTGCGGACAGCAGCACGTGGGCGTGGAAGAAGTCGGACACTGCCGCGCGTACGGGGTCGTCGAGTTCGGCGATCGCCTCGGCGGCGCGGGTCACGGCAAGATACGCCAGGTCGACGTAGCCCAGGGATTTGAGCAGCAGAGCGCAGGCAGGGTGGTAGGCGTCGGCCAGCAGCCGCAGCAGGCGGATCCGGTTCTTGCCGCGGCTGGTACCGGACGCTTCACGGAGGTCGTGAACCAGGTCGGGCAGTGTTGCCGCGAGGGTGTCGAACTCGGCGGCGTGGTAGCGGGCGTTCGCCGTTCGGACGCGCTGGGAGAGCCGGGCGGGCGGCTCGATTTCCAGCCGCCTCTGGAGGGGCCGGCCGGAAGGGGGGAATCCCATGAGGACGAGGCGGAGAGCTGGGATGTGGTCGTGGACGGTAGCCCGGCCGGGCTGGTCCAGTGACCCGCTGGCGCCCGCCAGTTCCGAGGGGGCCACCCGCAGCGCGTCCGCGAGAGCGGTGATGTAGCTGGCCCGGTCCAGGAGCCGGTGCCCGTTCTCGACCATCGACAGATAGCCGGCGGACAGACCCGACCGGTCCGCCAGGGCCCGCTGGCTCATCCCGCGCCGCAGCCGTAAGGACCGAAGCCGCGCTCCGATCACCGCGGCCGCCTCGCGCTTCCACTCATCCATCCCGCATCCCCGTCCCCGCGCGCTCACTCAGAGCAACCACACTAGGGCCCGATGCACCCTGACCGGATGATCTTCACGGAACCCGTGCGGGTTTCAGATCAACCCGGCGCGCCGGGCAATCCCCGACAGAGCCTCGTGGTGGGCCGCCGGGCCTCCGCGGTGGGGCAGGACGGCCACCAGGTCCCGGACGAAGGGGTGCAGGCGCATCCGCAGCGGCGCCACGGCTTCCGCCTCGACCAGCCGGGCCGTCGCCCCGGCCGCATTCCCCAACCGGGCCTGGGCCAACGCGTCCACCACCAGCAGACGCACGCATCCCGACGGCCCCACACCGCCTGCGGGAGCGCGGGCGGCGAGGGACGCCGCCCTTTCGGGACGGCCGGCCTCCAGCGCGACCTCGGCCCGCGCCACCAGCGTCTCCCCGTTGGAACGGGTCAACAGTCGGTCCGCTTCATCCCCCCGCCCCAACCCCGCCAGGGCCAGCGCCACCGGACCGGCCATCTCCCGCTCCACATCGGATCCCGGATGGAAACCGGCCCGGGACAACGCCTGCTCCCCAAGCCCCCACTCGCTCAGCAGCCGTACCTCCTCAGCGACGACGTCCGCCGTGACCGGAGAGGACACGGCACGTGCCCGCTCCAGAGCCGCCCACGCCAGATCCCGGTACCCCAGTCGCCGCAGCAGCCCGGCCGCCATCACCAGCCCAGCACAGGGGGATTCGCCCCCCTCATGGCTCGGAAGCGTGCCTGACCCGGCGAGGACCCCGGGCAGGGCACGGGCGAGCGCTTCCTCGTCCCCGGCGTCCTCAGCCTCACGCGCTGCGGCCAGCCGCCCCCGGCTGGCGTTGCCGCCGGACACGTGAGGCCGCATGAGCAGCTGCCGGGCAGCGAAGGCGAACCCGTGGATCACGACGTGCCCACTGCCCGTTGGGGGATACGGCTGACCCGTCAGCGCACCGGCATCGACACCCAGCGCCCGCGCGAGGCCGCCGAGGACACCCCACCGGTCCACCCAGTCACCGCCCGCCTCCAAACGCGCCACCAGTTCCTCACAGACTCCGGCGCGCGCCGCCACCTCCCGCGCCGCCAGCTGCCGATGAGCACGCCACATCGCTGTCCGGCCGCCTACCGGGCTGGCGTCCGCCGCATCTTGACCTTTCACGAGCGCACTCTCAGACATATGGTGATCGTCCCGGCCCCCGCCACCTCGCAAGCGGCCCCACGACCTCAACGGTAACGACCACCCGGCCGCAAACCCCGCGGGGAACCCCGCCCTCCGGGCACCCGGGCGCGACGGCACACCCCCGGACCGGGGACGCCGACGCGGTACATTCGCGGGGCGTTCAACCGCCCCGAGCAGCCGGGGCGCCCGGCTGCGAGAGAGGACTCGGTTCCGTTGTGACGCATCCGAATGACGCCCCCTCCGCATCACGGAGGAGGCCCAGGTATCTGGTGACGGGCGGCTCCCGGGGACTGGGAGCCGCGATCGTCCGTGAACTGCTCGCCCAAGGCGCACGGGTGGCGACCTGCGCGCGCACCCCCGGCGGCCTGGACGACCTCGCCGCCTCGGCCGGCGCCGGGTCACGCCTGATGACCGGCGTGGCGGATGTGACCGCGGAAGGCGAGCTGGAGGCGTTCGTCGCCCGTGCGGCCGCCCCGTTCGGAGGGCTGGACGGCGCGGTGGCCTGTGCGGGCGGTGCCCGCGGACGCGGCCTGGCACAAGCGAGCCCGGCCGACTGGTCAGCGACCTGGGAGATGAACCTCGGCCACAGCGTCCGCCTCACCACGGCCGTCGCGCCCCATCTGCGGGCGGCGGGCGGCGGGTCGCTGGTCTTCATCTCCTCGATCAGCGGATGGAAACCCGCCCCGCAGGCGCAGTACGGCGTGGCGAAGGCCGCTCAGATCCACCTCGCCGCATCGCTCGCCCGGGAACTGGGGCCCGATGGCATCCGCGTGAACGCCGTCTCTCCCGGGTCGATGCTGATCCCCGGGAAACGGTGGGACCGGATGCGCCACGAGGACCCCGACGCGTTCGACCGGTTCACCCGCGAGTTCCCCGACCGGTCCCTGGTCGATCCCGCCGAGGTCGCCCGGGTCGTCGCGTTCCTGCTCTCCGATGCCGCCAGCGGCATCTCCGGTGCTCACATCCCCGTCGACAAGGGGCAGAACGCGCCGACCCCGGACGGCTACTGATTCACCGCCTCCTGTCGGCTACGCGGCGGGCCCCAGAACCGGCAGAGCCCGGCGCTCGAACTCCCGGACCAGGGGTTCACCACGGTGGGCGCCGAGCCGGGCCCGGAAGTCGCGCAACGCCTGCACCGACCGCTCCGAGTGCACCCCGCCGAGCTGGTCCAGGGCATGGCCCGCCGAGGTCAGGGCCTCATCGAGCCGGGCCTGCTGAAGCTGGGAGGTGGCGAGAACGGACCGGCTGATGGCCTGCCGGCGCCGCCGGTCCGCGTTCGCGGTCACCGAGGCAGACGCGAGCCGCTCCGTCGCCGCGGCCTCCCCGAGATCCCGGTGACACAGCGCCGACTCCGCCTCCAGATAGTGATGGTCCAAGAACCGGACCCACGGCGACTCCTGCTCGACACCCCGACTGGCGTTGAGAGCACCGTCCGCATTCTTCAGGGCTGCGGTCGTTTCCCGGGCGCGGCCCAGGGCCGCGTACCCGCGGGCGGCCATCGCGTGCAGCCTCATCAGCCCCATGGGGCTGCCCGCGCTGCGCGCGGTCGCGATCCCGGCCCGCGCGAGCGCAACTCCTTCGCCCGGGTGCCCGAGGCTCGTGGACAGGTGAGAGAGGCCGGCCAGGATCTGCCCGCCGAGAACCCGGTCGCCGCCCTCCGCGCACAACCGCAGCCCCTGGACCATGTACCGCTGGGCGAGACCGTACTCGGCCGAGTCGTACGAACTCCAGCCCGCCATCGCGGCCAGTTTCGCCCCGGCGGTGAAGAGCTGCCGCCGCTGCCCGGCCGGTGTGTCCAGCCGCTGAAGCATCGGCACCACCGTGCTGCTCAGATACTGGACGATGCTGGCGCGCACCGAACCGCCGCCGAAACGGTTGTCCATCTCGTCGAACATGCCGATCATCGCCTGCACCTGCTCGACCGGGCCGCCGTCCGCCACTGCGGCCAGACGGGCACCGCGGTCCTCGTCTTCCAGCAGCCACAGCAGCCACTTCCGCTGGGGATCCAGCAGACCGGCCGCCAGGAACGGGACTGCCCCCAGCAGACTGCGCCGGGACACATCAGTGGAGCCGAACTCCGCCAAGGTATGCAAGGTCTCACCCACATCGTCGCGATAGGCGATCGCACGGGACACCACCGGCTTCTCCGGCTCACTCGTATACCCGGCGTCCGCGGGCGTCACTGCCCGGCCAAGGAACTCCGACAGCGCGGCCGCGATGAACTCCGGCGCCCGGCCCCGCGGCACCATCCCCTGAACCCAGTGAGTCACCGACGCCTTGGTATAGCGGGTGAGCACACCCTGCCGGGCCCCTAAATCGTTCACCCGCCCGGCCAGCTTGGCATTCGAGCAGCCCGCCTCCGCGATCAGACGCTGCAGAGCCGCCCCGGCCCGCGACGCCCCCGTGTCACCGTTCATCACCCGATGATGCCCGCTCCCTCACACCGCGTACCACCCTTCGGCAATGAGAGCGGCAGTTTGCAACCTGTGTGAAACCGTCCAACCCCTGCTGCATCTATCCGGGTTGAGGACCCGCCGCAGACACTGGGCGCACCACGGTGTCCTCACAGATCCGCGACAGCAGGGCGCAGAACGGAAGGCGACAGTGAACCGCGCGATCACCAAGGGAGCCCGGTACCCGGAATGAAAGGCCGACCATCTGCTGATGAGGAGCCCCGCCGAAGGGCGGCCTCAGCGGCCCGCGTGGCGTGGCCGAAGAGGCCGCTGCAATCCCGTATCGAGGGCGGACAGGCAAGTCAGCCGCCCCGTCAGGGCTCCCCAGACGGGCAAGTTCTGAGCCACGTCTCCCCCCTGGCCCAAAGCTGCCCGCCGCTCATGTTCCTGGACGGCGCTTCCGCCGCCGGAACCAGTGCCCTCGCCGAGCGACACGGACATCCCCTCGTCCGCTTGTCACGGATCGCGGACCACTGGAACCTCCACGACTACTACCGGAACCTTCTGGACCGGCCCGGCCCCTTGATCCTGGACGGCAGCTTCGTCAGCGACCTCGTACTCGAGCCCCTCCTCACCGGAAGCAGCCGGCTCACCTGGAGCCAGGCTCTCGACCTCGCCGAGACCGTCGCCCGAGGCAACGGCGTCCTCATCCACGTCGTCACCACGGCCCCGTCCTGCCCCGACCCTCGCCCCGACCAGTGCAACCCCTGCACTTGCGCCGCGATCACCGACGCCTACCGCCGTGCTTTCGAAACGCTCAGCGCCCACACTGCGGTACTCACGGTCGACATGACACACGAGCCGGCGCAGCCGCATCCCCGCCGACCCGGCTGATGCCCTGCGCACGCCGGACCTTGCCTCTCTACAGTGACCAGGAGATTCGGCTTGTACGACAACGGGTCGGCCCCGTCAGGCCGTTCGGCGGGGGGCGAGCGGAGCCTTGGAGGAGGGCTGCGATCTCCGGGTGGTCGCCTGCCGTCGCCCATTCCTGCGGCGACCGGCCCTCTCCAGCGTCTTCCCGCCGACCGGGATCGGCACCGGATTCCAGGAGTTCACGGGCTGCTTCCGTGTGCCCCCACCAGGCCGCCGCGCACAGCGGCGTCCCCACCATCGGCGGCAACATCATCGAGACCGGAACCGACTCCTACCGCCTGGCCACTACCAGGGCCCGAGCCGAACAGCAGGCAGCCGGCTGACGAATACGCCGAGCAGCACCGCACAGGACGGTCAGCCAGAGAGCAACCGCCGCACCTATTCGAGGCGCGCACGCTGATCATCGATCCAGCCAGTCGCCGGAAAGAGAGGCAGGCTGACCGTCACCTGTGACGACGGACCGTCATGGACTAACACCGCGATCACACCAGGGCTCACCGGCTTGATCTTGAACTGCACCGTCCGTCCCGAGTTCAACCACGACACGAACCGATTCCCCGCGAGCACCCCCAGAGCCTCTTGCCAGTGATCGAGGTCATCGGACGTCACATAGACGGGGAAGCTGCCCTTGACTGTCTCGGTCTCCACGACGAACTCGCAGTACAAGAAGTCCCTGCCGGGGCGGGCTGGCACGGGGCGATTCCTTCCTCGTCGGCGATGACCAGTATTCCGGTGTGTGAGCGTCTCCAGGGCGTGGCGGGCCGCATCCCGCCGCTCGTGGGCGTCAGCTGCTCGCACACCTCGGCCACCGGTTCAGAGGTCGTCCACGGCCCGCAGCAGGGGCTTGAACTGCAGCGCGGCCAGGCCGAAGCGGTCCGCCTCGTCGGTCATGTGGCCGGGAAGCTCCCCCGGTACACACGGAGCGCAACCTGCCGGGACACCACCACCAGGCGCCCCAAGTGACCGGATCGGCCGCAACCTCATCCAGCAGCCGGTCGACGTACGGCGCGCAGCCTCGCAGTCCTCGATGCCGCCGGTGATCGGCTGCCAGAAAGCTACGTGCTTGCCGGGCCGGTACCTGGAGGAGGACGTCCTGGTCAGGGTTGGTGATCCAGCACTCGATACTGTATTTCGTCGTCACAGATTCCAACCCTATTCGCGTGGGAGTCGGCGGGCGGGAGCTGTCGGGGGCTGCGGCCCGTGATGGAGGCCGTACGCGACGTCGGTGACGGGCATGTTCGCGTACTGCTCGATGCCGGCACCCCGTACTGACGTCGCTGGAGGTTCCGTGAATTCAACGCGTATCGCAGTTGTCCCAGGCCCGGTGGGGATGTTCTTCGGATGGACCTGGGATATCTCGTTTCATCCAAGTCTCGATTCCGGTCAAGGCGTGTGCGATGAAATCGGCGGGTGCTCCGGACGATTGGATTGATGTGCTGGCCATTGCAGCCAGTTGTCGGTCCGTCATCGACAGTTGGGTCCGGGCGATCTGGTACTCCGTGAGCAGGCTGGTTTTCAGCAGCAGTGGGTCGTCGGAACCCAGGGAACAGGGCACCCCGCTTTTGAGGAGGTGCAGTAGGGGATGTTCTTCGATGTGCTTGACGACTCCCAGAACGCGGTTGGATGTCAGGCACACGTCCAAGGTGATCCGTTCGTCGGCAAGGCGTTCCATGAGTGCCGGGTGTTCGACGGCTCGGATTCCATGGGCGATCCGGTCGGGGGACAATGCGTCGAGTGTGCTGAGGATGCTCGGTCCGCCCATGAGTTCGCCTGCATGCGGCGCGGTGATCAGTCCTGCGTCCCGGGCGATCGCGAAGGCTTCACTGAACGCCTCCGGAGGAGTGGCGGCCTCATCACCGGTAAGGCCGAAGGCCACAACGCCGCGGTCGGCGTAGTCGACGGCGAGTCTCGCGAGGACAGTGGCATCTCGCGGATCGCGGTTGCGACTTGCGCTGAGCGTGAGTCCGAAGCCGACGCCGATGGACCTGCCCGCTGCGGTTCCGGTGTCCAAGACGAGGTCAAGCACGTCTTCGGCTGAGCCGAGCGCGGGAGCGTAGGTCGTCGGATTGAAATGTGGTTCGATCCAGACAGCGCCTGAAGCTGCCGCGTCCTCGACGACCTCTCGTACCAGGCGCCGAATATCGCTTTGTGTTCGAATCAGCTTGACGACCGCTCGATAGCAGTGCTGGAACTCGTCAAACGAGCGGTAGCAACCAACCTGCGGCGGCTCGGCATAGGTGCTTGCCAGATCCGCGAGGGTCCCGGGCCGCATGGCACCTTCGAGATGGAGGTGAAGGTCGGCTTTCGGCAGGTTCGCCAGCCCGCGGTCACTCGAAGCGAGATCCCTCGTCGTTGAGGGGGCGTGGGGCATGGCTATGTCCTCGGGGTAAGAGGCAGTCGGATAGGCAGGTCACAGGCGTTCGACGTTCGCGCCGCTCAGGCGTGCTGGGCAGTCGAAGACGTACCGCGTGTAGTCCTCGGCGAGCCGGAGATCAAATGCATCGTGGTCGGTCAGCGGAACGAACGCGTCGGAGGCTGCTGGTTAGGCGCTGCACGATACACGCGGGCATCGCGGAGTTGACCTCGTCGGCCGCCTCGACGAGCCGCAGTGCCCGGCCTGTCTGCCTCCGGACTTTCCAGGACAAGTAGGTGGGTTCGACCGGCAGGCAGTGCCCGCCGGTGCCAGGGCTGGGTGTGAAGCGCATGAAGCCGAACGGTTTGGTGGATGCGGCATCGAGTGCCGCCCAGATATCGGTGCCGAGCTGTCGGGAGTGGACAGCGAGTTCGTTGACCATGGCGATGTGGACTTGGCGGAAGGTGTTCTCCAGGAGTTTCGCAGTCGTTTCACGCGGTCTGCATCCGTGTCGAATCCGACGACCTGGTGGCGCCGGCTTGCGCTGCCCGGATGGCTCGCGGCAGGCCGACGTAGTCCTGGCCGAATATCACGGTGCGCAGCGGCTCGGAGCGTGCGTCGGCCACTGTCACTCGACCGGTCGGGGCAGGTCGGCGGCCAGCAGACGCTCGTGGAGCTCCCCCAGAGCTGTGCGGTTGCTGTCGAATCGCAGCAGGTTGCTGGCCGCTTTGTAGTCCAGCCACTGGACGGCGGTGTGTTCGTCGGAGAGCTTGATCTCGACGTCGGTCAGGTCCGCGGCGAACGAGTGCTCAGGCACAACGTAGGTTCCTGCCGGCCAGCTGTCTCGATCGGCGAAGAATCGTGCGGGGATGCTGGCGGTGGTCTGCAGCGGGTAGAGCGCGACGGTCCGGTCGAGGCCGAGCTCTTCACGCGCCTCGCGTACGGCGGCCTGCTGCGGGCTCTCGCCTGACTCACCGCCGCCGGCGACTGCCTGCCAGACGTCCATGTCCTGGCGGCGCAGAACGGCGAATTCGATCTGCTCACCGACCCGGCGGAACGGTACGACGAGGATCTGGAATGGCGCACGGGGCATGTGGCTCTTCTCCTTGGCTAGAAATCGGATGGAACACGGGTCGTTGTGCGCTGACGCTCCGCTTCGCGGAGTTGGTCGCAGTTGTCGTGGATCTTCTCCACTGCACGTACGACATCGGTGAGTTCCGTCGGGTCGTCGAGCAGCATGCCCGACCCGGCTGCTTGTCCGAACAGCACCAGCCTGGTACAGGCGGCACGGGCCCGCGCACACGACACGGTCCGTGAGTGCGTGTAGTCCTGGGATGTGGCGTCGGCGTAGACCGGCTCGTCGGGACAGGCGATGAGGTCGCGGAGACCGGCAGGGATGCCTTCCGCTCTCAGCGCGGCGCGGAAGGAGCTGGTCGGGATGTTGCCGAATGCTTCAGAAGCGAAAGTGAACGCGAGGGAGAACCGTCCGTGTCTGGTCACCCGCGGGTCGAGATCGGCGGGCACAGGCCGCAATCCTGGCACGCTGGACAGCGCGCTCGTAAGGAAGGCTGCGCCCTTCGTTTTCGCTGCGAGCTGGGGGTCCAGGCGTTCGAGCTGGACGCCCAGTATGGCGGACTGAAACTCGCTGAGCCGCAGGTTCCAGCCAAGTTCGGGGTGGTGACCGGTGATGCCGAGGGGGCGGCCGTGATCGCGTAGCGATGTGATACGTGCTGCGAGTTCACCATCCTGTGTGACGACCGCTCCGCCCTCTCCGGCGGAGATGTTCTTCGTACTGGCGAAGCTGAACACGCCGACCCTGCCCAGCGATCCGGTGTGAGCGCCGTTCCAGGTCGCGCCGAGAGACTGGGCGCAGTCCTCAACGATTGGGACACCGTGTTCGGCGGAGATGAGCCCAAGGCGATCCATGTCGGCCGGGTGACCGCCCAGGTGAACGGCGGTGATTGCCTTCGTCTTCTCGCTGATCGCGGCTTCCACGGACGAGGGGTCGATCGTGTGGGTGTCAGGGTCGATGTCCGCGAACACCGGCACACCGCCAAGCACGGACACTGCGGTGGCCGTCGCCACATAGGCCATGGCGGGGACGACGACCTCGTCACCGGCCCGGACGCCCAGTGCTCTCAGAGCGATCATCAGTCCAGCAGTGCCGCTCGAGACTACCGTCGCGTGCGGCACGTCAAGGTACTCGCCGAGCGCCCTTTCGAACGCCGCACCCTGTGATCCACTGTGGATCCCGCCCCAGCGGCGGCTGGCGAGGACACCGGCAAGCGCACCGAGTTCTGCCTGGTCGGAATGCGGCCAGGCTTGGAAGGAACGGGTCCGTATAGGCGTCCCACCGTAGAGGGCGAGGGTGGTCACGGCTGAGCCTCCTTGGCGACCCCGCGCAGGAGGCCGCTGTGCTCGACGATCCAGGTCAACTGCTCGTGGCGGGCCCGCGCGAAATCCGGCATGCCGCGGATCTCGCCCTCGGGCGTGGTGAAGGTGCGCGTCTCCGCCGCCTGAATGGTGAGGTACAGATCGATCATGATTGCGCGGTCCGTTGCGGGGATCGGGGCGACGGCCTGGTACGCGTTCAGATAGTCCCGGAACGTCGAGCCCAGCAGGTGCGCGGACAGGCGTGGGCTGATGCAGGCCATGAAGGCCCGGACGATCTCATAGGGTCGCGGAAAGCGGGAGACTTGATCGAAGTCGATGAACAGGCGACGGTCCGGGCTGCGCGTGATGAGCAGGTTGTCGGGGCGTGCGTCGCCGTGTACCCAGTTTCGGGGCACGGCAGCCAGCGACTGCGTGTCGAGCCCGAACTCCGCGAGGATCTTGATGCGCCAGTCGATCGCTTCCCGGCTGGCTGCATCGTCAGTCTGCCGCCGGACCCGCTCCAGGTCTGCAGCGGGAGGGTCAGGCAGTTGGAGGAAGTCCGCGCAGGGGCTCTGCGGGCTGAAGCTCTCGAGATGGTTGTGCAGTGTGGCGAGCGCGGAGGCAAAGGCGGCTGGCCCAGCCCGCTCCGCCTGATCGACGTACTCGGCCACGGTGTACGTGGCGTCGGCGACCTGGGCGGTCCGTCGGCCATCGCGAGTGAGCCGCAGGGGCGGGGCGAGGCCGGCCCGGGCCGCGTGCTGGTGTGCCTGAGCCGCGAGTTGAACGCGTGCCGGGTCGAACCGCCGATTGAACCGTTTGACGACGAGCGGCCCCTGGGCCGTGGGAACCACGACGGACTGTCCGACATGCCCACCGGGAAGCAGCCGGGCAGGTCCGCTCGCCTGTAATCCGTACTGGCTCAGGCACGCGGACAGCTCCGTCGCGCCCATCGTCGTCGTCACTTCGTCAGCACCCGATTCCCTATGACGAGGACGTCCAGTCCCGAAGAATAGAAGGTGCGGATCGCGTCCTGCGGGCTGCACACGATCGGTTCCTCTGCCAGGTTGAACGAGGTGTTGAGGACCGCGCCAACGCCCGTGCGGTCACGGAATCTCGTGATCAGCCGGTGGAAGAGCGGATTGGTGTCCACGGCCACGGTCTGCGGCCTGGCGGTGCCGTCGACGTGGACCGCGGCCGGGATGAGGTTCCGAGCCTCGTCCCGCACCGGCAGCGTGCGCTCCATGAAGTACACCGCCGGTTCCGGGCCGAAGTAGATGGCGAAATCCTCGGCGAGCAAGGCCGGGGCGAAGGGCCGCCATGGCTCACGGAACTTCACCGCGTTGTTCACCTGGTCACGCATGCCCACGCTGCGGGGATCAGCGAGGATGGAGCGGTTCCCCAGCGCCCGCTGCCCGAGTTCCATGCTTCCCTGGAACCAGCCGGTGATCTTCCCCTCGGCCAGAGCGTGCGCAGCGGCATCGGCCGGATCGTCCACAGGCAGTGCGCGCAGCTTGGCTAGGGTCAGTGCCTCGTCGATCGCGGTCTGCTCAAAGGAGGGGCCGTAGTAGTTGTGCTCCATAGCCGGACCGCGCTCGCCCTCAGACAGGACGCAGTGCGCGTACAGGGCCGCGCCAATAGAGGTGCCGCTGTCGTCGGGGCAGCTTGAGATGAAGACCTCGTCGAACGGCGTCGAGGACGTGATCTTCCCGTTGAAGACGGAATTCATGAATGTCCCTCCGCCCAAGGCAACCCTCCTCATCCCCGTCTTCTGGTGCAGGTCGGCGAGAAGGTACTGGAGGGCGTCCTCCAGCACATGCTGGACGGCCGCGGCGATGTCATGGTGCCGGGCGGTGATGGGTTCGTCCGGCCGGCGCGGCGGCCCGAAGCGGTGGACGAACGCCTCGCTCACGGCACCGCGCGAGGGACGAAGGTAGTAGCCGAAGTAGTTGAGGTCGAGGCGGATCGTGCCGTCCTTGAAGTCGACGAGGTCCCGGAGCAGCTTGTAGGCGCTGCTGCTGGGGTCTCCGTAGGCGGCCAGCCCCATCACCTTCCACTCGTCCCGGTCGATCCTAAAGCCCAGATACTGGGTGACCGCTCCGTACAGCAGCCCCACCGAGTGGGGGTAGGGGATGGTGTCCATCGTGGTGAAGGAGTTGCGGTTCCCGACGGCGCGCAACGCGGTGCAGTCCTCGCCCCGGCCATCGACGGTCAGGACCGCGGCCGACTCGAAGGGGGAGAGGAAGAAGGCGTTCGCCGCGTGCGCATCATGGTGGTAGACGTAGTCGATGGTCAGCGGCTCACCGGCGGTCTGCAGGATCTGCGTGGCACACCCTTGATACGGCGCGTCCAGCAGAGCGGCGAGGTTGTTCGGGATCGAGTAGAGCCCTTCGGGATGCCAGCGGGCGCGTCCGGCATAGCGGCCGTCGGGCACGCTCAAGTCGATTGTCGGGTTCGTGCTCACCGCGATCCGGTCCACGCCACGCAGACCGTCTGGGACGGTGGACAGGCAGTACTCGATCGCGCGGGCGGGGAAGTCGCGCGCGTGCTTGCGCCGGGTGAAGCGTTCCTCCGGCGCTGCCGCCACCACGTGTCCGTCCTCGATCAGCGCGGCCGAGGAGATGTGCAGATCGCTGGCGATTCCGAGAATGCGCATTTTCCTCATCCCTCCACCGACACGCGGCACACCAGGTCTTCGATCACTCGGCTCGTCAGCGGGCCCGCGGCCGGCGGTTGGACCAGCCGGTACGCCGGAACCTGCGGAATCCGCAGCTCGGTCTCGCTCGCCGGGCCGGCCAAGGCAGCCTGCTGGGGGAAGACGTCGGCTGCACGGGGCAGCAGGTTGTGCGTCCACAGCGTCCGGCGTTCGTCATCGCTGAGCCTCTCCAGACTCGGTGTGACCGCGAGTGGATCAACGTACGGTTCGATGGCCAGGCCGAGACGGCATCGAGGCGTCACCGTGCTGTCTGCCGCGGCGGCCAACTCCTGCGGGCGTATCCTCAGACGCGTCTCCAGGTCATCGCGGTGGGCTTCGACGCCGCCGAACCGCTGCGACCACCGGCGCGTGAGAGAGGTCCGCAGTGGGCCGTTGCCCAGGGCCAGCACGCTGCCCGCACGGATCCCGATCTGAATGGGGAAGCCGAGAGCGTCGTCGGCGTCCGAGTCGGCGTCCTGGACGAGGGCGAACTTGTCGTTGCCTACAAGAACCGCCCCGAGGCTGTCCAGGCAGTGCAGTAGCAGCGTCGTCTTGCCGGCTGTCCGCCTCCCGACCAAGGCCACGCCCACCCCGTGCAGCGTGAAACACGTCGCGTGGAAGAACGGGCAGCCGTCCCCGAGGAGTGCGCGAAGTACGAGCGCGCGCAGTATCCGGACCGCCACCAGCATGGGCTCGTCCGTGGTGGCTGCCGCCAGGAACAGATGGACCGTCGAGTGCGTGTCATCCACGAAGCAGACCGTGTCCGGCGATGTGGGCAGAACTGCTCGGCGCAGGGGAGGTGTGAGCCGGGCGTCCTTGACCGAGCCGATCCGTTCCGGGTGCGCGTCATGAATGACAAGCCGTGCTCTGGCCGGGGAATCTCCTCGTGCGAAGAAGCCTTCGGTGTACCACGCCACGTAGTCGACGACCGGTGACGGAGCGAGGATTTCAACCCCAGCCCTCTTGAGGCCGAAACGGTCTCGGCGAAGGGAAGTGGAGGGGCGTCGTGCCCAGCCGTCCAGATCGTTGACCGACAGGCTGTTCTGCACGGATGTCACCTCTCGATCAGGTAGGCGCCGCCGTTGACCAAGTCGGCCACCTGCCCCTCCAAATGATCGATCCCGCTGGTCGCCGCGACCTGCTTCGCTTCTGCCAGAAGACGGTTCGACCGGTTCTTGAACGGGTCGCATACCTTGGGGCAGATCACCGGGAGCTGGCTGCGCAGCTGTCGGCGCAGCGCGCCTTCCCAGACCGTCGCGAAGGACTCCTCCAGCGCGCTGCCGTAGCTGAAGCCGCCGGGCCGGGGGTGGTAGTTGCACGGGTACAGGCATCCGTCCGAGCCCACTGCGGCCATCAGGTCGGTGATCGAGCACGTAGAACACGTCCGCGCCATCTCGCCGGTCTGGCCGATCCTGTGGATTTCAAGCAGCCGGAACGTCTCGGTCGTCAGGTCACTGCGGATCTGTTCGACCAGCCGGGACGCATGGCTCGCCTGCTCGGGGGTCAGCGGACGCTCGCCGGAGTTGTCCTGCTTCAAGCGCAAGCTGTCGGCGCCTGCTTGGCGGATCAGACGGGCAGCCGTGTAGACCTCGTGGTAGTTCTCGGGATACATGACGAACGAGGTGTTGATCTCCACGTCCGATCCGGTTTCGGCTCGGCGCTGCACGAGCCGCGTCAGGTTGGCCATCGCGCGCTCGAACATGACCTTGCCGGCCTTGCGGCCGCCGTACTTCAGCTCGGCGTAGGTCTCCGGCGTGCCGGCGTCGATGCTGATATGCACGTATCCCGCCGGGAGCAGAGCTTCTATGCAGGCGTCATCCATCAGCACGGCGTTGGTGAAGATCCCGTAGCGGATCCCGCGCTCGGCTAGGAGGGTGAATGCCGGGATCAGTGCCTTGCGGGCGACAAGCGGTTCGCCGATCAGTCCGGAGAACGACACCGCTTCCACTTTGAAGACACCAGAGCGGTCCTCGCTGCCCTGCCGGTAGGGAGCCTTAACCTCGTAGTCGACGATGCCGCCGATCAGCTTGAGCATGTTCTCCAGGCTCGCCAGATGGTCCGGGAGCCGGTCCGGTGCGTCCTTGGCTGCGTCCAGCATCACCAACTGCTCCCGCTGCTCGTCCCACAGCTCAAGGGGGACGTGGTCTCCGATGCACCAGGCGCAGCGCAGATTGCATCCGCTCGTCGGATGAATCAAGACCTCGTACGGGGGAACAATCGCACCCTGGGACACAGCAGCGAACCGCGCCCAGTGCCGCCTAAGCACGTCGAGTTCATTGAAGCGACCGGGCAGGTCACTGCGGACGAACGGAGCGAGCGGATTTGTCTGCACCACATTGGACATGCGAGAACTCCCAGTCGATGTCGATACTGGCCAAGATTCTGTGATGAGTTTGGCGATTTCATGACAATTCACCGCGAGGGCCCGCACTGGTCGATGCCCGCTTGGCTAACCGCCGGGCGCACGGGCGGCAGACCGGGCGTGCACGTCGTGGTGCGTAGTCATCAATGACCCTCCTTCCTGTCGTGACCCCGTCACTCAAAGCCGCTCCCCGTGCCTCCGGTGAGAGCAGGAAGCGGCTGGCAGGAGACCTGGCCCAGAACGTCGTGTGGCAAACGGGCCAGGGTCGGGCAACTGCTCAGGGGGCATTAACGGGTGGTGCCCCTGGCCGACGTACCGCCGTCGCCATGGGCCAGGCGGTTCGTGGGCGAGTGCCGACGCGTGAACGTCGCGCTGGACTCCGTCGTCATCGGCATGCGCCACATCGGCGGCAATGGAAATACGCGCCGCCGGCATCGGCGTCCACTCCACCCGGGGCCTCCTTGCGACCTTTGCGGGCACGACAACACCCTTCTTCATTCGATGGAATCGGTCGCGCATCCGGCGGCGCCCAAAGCCGGGGTGCACGGCCGGCACCCCATGATGACGGGCGGCCGACGCCGGGCAAACGACCTTGAGTCTAGGCCGCGCGACCGCACATCAAGACAGCCCGAGAGTGGTCGAACTGGCTTACGGAATTGGCGAGATGGACTGTAAGAACAGCCCTTGCGGTGTGTCGGTAACGCCTCTCCTCGGCGGCGGTGCCGCTGATCCGGAACCAGATCTGCTTCCCCCGCAGGAGTGGTTGGGGCTCCAGCTCGTCGACTGCGGGTCGCGGCCCCGGTGTCGGGCCGTGCAGCAGAGTGCTCAGTGAGACGGAACAGGCCAAGGCCAGTGGTTGGTATACGGTGGCCTCCAGTCGGCCTGGAACCGCGCCAAGGTGCTCGACGCCAGCACGGGTGAGTTCGTCGGCGAGTCGGCTCTGGCATATACGTGGGCGTGTGCGTCACGAGGCGGCGCTCCCAGGGGGCGACGAATCCTGTCCAATGCCGTCTGTGACCGCGGCGCTCGGGGGCCCGCTGCCGGACATTGATGAGTCTATCTCCGGTGACGTAAGGCGTTGGGCATTTTCGTGTGGACGATTCAGCCATTTGTTCGGTGGTCGTAGCAGTGGTGGAGGACGGAGCAGTCCACGGCCGAACATCACGGCCGCGGTGACCGCCATCGGGTCGTACCCGCGTGTCCGCATCGAGGGCGGCTGCGGGGCGGTGGTCTCGCAGGCCGGGGGCGTGCTGCTGGTCGAGACGGTCCGCAAGGCCGGCCTGGACACCGCGATATCGGCGGCGCTGACGCCGTGGCGGAAGGCTCGGGCAGTGCACGATCCGGGCAAGATCCTGCCGGACGTGGCCCTGGCGGTCGCGTTGGGCGGGGACTGCCTCGCGGATGTCGCCATGCTGCGGGCCGAGCCGGCCGTGTTCGGGCCGGTGGCCTCCGACCCGACGGTCTCCCGCCTCATCGACACCCCCGCCATGTCGGGAGAGAAGGCGCCGACGGCGATCCGCGCTGCTCGGGCCGGAGTACGTGAGCACGTCTGGCGGTTGGCCGACCGGGATGCGCCTGACGCGGGCGAGACGGTGACCGTGGACCTCGACGGGGTGCTGGTGACCGCGCACTCGGACAAGGAGGGCGCCGCACCCACGTGGAAGCGGACTACGGCCACCACCCGCTGATGGGGTTCGTCGACCACGGACCGGGCGGCACGGGTGAACCGGTCGCGGCCCTGCTCAGACCGGGCAACGCGGGATCGAACACGGCCACCGACCACATCACCGCCGCCCGCCTGGCCCTGGCCCAGCTGCCGAAGAAGTACCGGCGCGGGCGCCGGACCCTGATCCGCACCGACTCCGCGGGCGGCACCCACGACTTCGTCGCCTGGATCGCCCAGCGCGGGCGGTGGCTGTCCTACTCCGTCGGCATGGCGATCACCGAGCAGGTCCACCAGCATGTGCTGAAGGTTCTGGCATCGGCCTGGACGCCGGCCGTCGAGGCGGACGGCGCGATCCGCGACGGCTCCTGGGTCGCCGAACTCACCGGCGACGTCCTGGGGGGCACCACCCGCCGCCAGGTCGTCACCGCCACCCGCTTGCGCTGACCAGAACAGCGTCAGCGCCACTGCCGAGAGCACTGCCCCGGCGCAACAGCACCGTGTCCGTCAGCTCGAAAGTCGGCTACTGGCGCGGAAATGTCATCAAGGAAACAATCGAGGTAGACGTCTCGTGGGGTGGTTCGGAGATCCGCTCACGGCAGACAGGGAAGTCGCCCTGCCGACTGGATATCGGTCGAAAGCTATGTCAACGTACAACACCCGTTAGCAATCGCCGAATTCTCATTAAGGTGAGCCGATGCCCTGTCAAAGACCGACCTGCCCTTGACGGTGCCTGCGGACAGTCGGCACCGAAGTGCGTGCCGAGCGGTCGTCCGGGAGGCGGATATTTAGCCGACGATCCCCGGTTCGCGAAATCGGCGATCGTCCGGATCCTTGATGTCGTTCGCCCGGACCCGCTTGGCGGTGGAGCTGCGGCGAACGAAAAGGGCAGCGCTGCACCGCAAACAGAGGTGCCGGGCTGGCTGTTTGTCCATTCTGTCACCGAAGGGCCTTTTGTGTCTTCCCGTTTGCTGTCCATCCCTGCCGTTGCCGCCACTCTGGACGTCGACCGGCGTACCGTCTACCGCTTCATCGCCGCTGGCGAACTGGACATCGTCGACCTTCGTACAGGCCAGGGGCGCTCCCGCGTGCGCGTCCCCGCCGCCAGCCTTGACGCGTTCATCGCCAACAGGATGGCCGCCGGACCGTTGCCCAGCCGCTGACCACGAACGCCCGGACGTCTCCGTGAGCCGAAATTGGAGTGGGTTCCCTCGTACCTCCGAAAGTTGAAGTCCGGCAATTGGCAGTGCACGGTACGTAACACAGCAGGCGATCGATTCAGCGAATCCTTTCCACTGAAAGAGAAGGCCCGTGCCTGGGGCCTGGAGATGGAAACCAAGCTCAGGCGCGGGGCGCTGCACGATCCCCATGTCGGCCGGATGAAGTTCGCCGAGTGGTACCAGAAGTGGTGGGACGCCCGGGTCGTCGAGCCGCACACGCTGCGCGGTGACGCCTCCAGCATCAGGAACCACATCACGCCGCACTGGGACCACTGGGAAATGCGGGCCATCTCCCGCATGGACATCCAGAGCTGGATACGCACCCTCATGGAGAAGGGGACAGGGGCCTCGGCGATTCAGCGCGCCTACAACCTCATGTCCTCGGTCATGCGCGCGGCCGTCGACGACGACATCATCGCGGTAAGCCCCTGCCGCAGCATCGACCTGCCCACCATCGCCACCAAACCCCCGCAGTGGTTCGCCCCGGACCACGCGCAGAGCATCCTGGACGAACTCCCCGCCGCATGGCGCACCATGTGCCTGCTCGGCTTCTACACCGGGCTCCGCTGGGGCGAACTCTCCGGACTCCACCACCACCGCATCGACCGCCGCCGCTCCCGCCTCTTCGTCGTCGAGGTCAACACCAAGAGCGGCATCAAGGAGTACCCCAAGAGCTCCAAGAGCCGACGCGAGGTCCCGCTCCCGCCTCACGTCCTGGAGGCCCTGGAACGGCACATCCACCGACTCGAACGCGACTCCGTGATCTTCACCACCCTCACCAAGGGGCGCGTCGGCCGACTCCTCGACGACGGCAACTGGCGACGACAGACCTGGTGGCCCGCAGTCGAGTACGCCTACTACTTCGACACCGACGGCGACCAGCAACTCGTGCCGCACTATCCGCCCCACTCCATGCGACACACCTGCGCCTCCTGGCTCGTCCAAAGCGGGGTCTCCCTCTACGAAGTCCAGCACCTCCTCGGACACGAAAGCTTCCAGACCACCCAGCGCTACGCCCACCTCCAGCCCGACGCCCACAAAGCCGTCCTCGGCGCCTGGGAACGGCTTGAGGCCCCGCTGGCACTCACGGTGTGAACTCCGCCCGGGTGGCGTCGCTCTGTCCTTCGGGCGCGCGGGCAGGATAGATCCTGGCTGGTCGGGTTGGTTGGGTACGGCAGGACTTCTCGAGGCGGGAGCTACCGGGGCTCGGGAAATCCGGGCAGTCCAAGAGGTGTAGGGATCAGGGGTCGGCCTTCACCGGCAGCCCCCTCCAGGTACACGCGGAAGCGCTCGCCGTCGACGGGGCGCAGGAGCACCTTCGCTCCTGCGCCCCGTCCGCTTTCCAGAGCTTGCAGCGCCGCGGCGCCCATTGCGGGGGC
>NZ_JBIALS010000015.1:110896-176302 GCF_042873655.1 Streptomyces sp. NPDC004609
ACCGCCCCCCCCCCCCCCCCCCCCCCCCCCCCCCCCCGCCCCCCCCCACCCCCGCCCCCCCCCCCCCCCCCCCCCCCCCCCCCCCCCCCCCGCGGGTGGAGGAAGTGCACGGTGCCGATGTTCAGGATGTGATCGCCGACGGTGACTTCGAAGTTCGGCGGGGTGAAACGCAGACATTGGGGCTGGCCGCCGAGCACCGTTTCGATGGCCGGGTCTCTGGTCCCGTTCAGTGTGGCGGTGAGTGTGCTCAGGAAGGGGTGGACCACGCAGTGACCTTCGGTGAGCAGCCGGGCGACACGGATCATGATCCGTTCAGTGCCGGTGAAGCTGAACGGTGTGGGGAAGTAGTTCTCGCAGTGACGCTGCAGCACGTCGAGGTCGGACAGGTACAGCAGTTGGTTCTCAACGTCCGCAAGGTCTTCGGCGCTGCCGTTGCCGGGGATTGTTCCCGAGCCGGCGCTCGCGCCGTTGAGTGTGAGGTTGAAATCACCTCCCCGCAGAAGACGCTGGTACAGGCGTAGAACTCGCGTCGCCTCAGAGGGGCTTCGGCCGTTCAGCTCGAAGGAGTATCTGAGCGTTGAGGGAGTGCCCTCGTGGAAGGGAAGCATCACTTGCAGGCGTGCACCGTGGATGTCCGCATCGATGGATGCGCCCAGCCCTCCCGACCCGGTGCCGTTGACCGTGCCGGCGTAGTGGGCCGCCACGGAGCCGTGAGCGTCGAGGAACGCCATCTCCACGGATTCACCGGGGGTCGTCGGCCGGGGGAGGGGGCGCCAGACGACCTCGGTGTCGTTGATGGTTTTCGCCAGCCAGGAAGGACCCTTGACGGTCAGGCTTTCGACCGCTTCGCGGGGCAGTACGACTTCTTCGGCGATACCGAATCCCAGCGAGCGGGTGAGTGCTGCCTTCAGATCGGGGCTCATCGCCTCGGGACGACCTGCCAGGGTCAGGGAGACCGGACTGACCTCGTGAGCCCGTGGGTGCTTGGCCCGCAGGGTTCGGGACACCAGGCCGCCATGACGCTGGAAGTCCCATGTCCAGTCCGGATCGACGTTGTCGGCCCGGATGCCGAGCGCGAGGATTCGCTGGGAGAGGTCCTCCGGATCGAACAGAAGAGCCTTCTCCTGGTTCAAGTCCCGTGCGGCCTCCCGTACCTGATCTCTCGTGAAACTGGCTTCCGGATCTGGGTACATCGCGAAGAGGCTGTCGAGCTCGGCACGGTCCAAGACGGTGACCTTGACGGAACGCTGGCCTCGTAGCCGATTGACATAGTCGCGCTCGGAGGGCGACAGCGTGCACGGCACCACCAGAGTCCACTCGATCGGCTCGTGCTGCATGGCTCGGTTGAAGGACTTCTTGATCGATGTGCGGCGGCCCCTTACCGACCCTGGGAATCCGTCGGGGTAGTACTTGAGCTGGAAGACGCGCAAGCCCGCATCCGTGGTGACCTGGACATCGATGCCTGCGTCACCACCACGGCCGTTGACGGCGATCACCTCGCCAACGCCGGAGAAATGCCTGTGCAGTAGCGCTTCGACGTACCTGTCGAAAGACGGCTGCCCGATCCGGTCCCACTCAATGGCCATGAGATGTCCCTCCCCCTGCTGGAGAGGACCTTGCACGCGGCTGTGACAGGGCGGCGGTGCGTGAGCAGGGCCGTGCTTCGACGGCCTCCGTCCGGTACTGCCCAGCCCCCTTTGCAACGGCGGTCTGGGTGCATCCGCTCACCCTCGCCGCAGAGAACACCCGAACCGGCCCCTCTTCACTCGTCCGTGGACGAGAAGAGGGGCCGGCTCGTTGTCCGCTCGTCGCCCGGAGGAGCGGGCTTGCGAGTTCAGCAGCAACGCTCAGTAACGGAAACCCACTGGTCAGCGCGGCGTCAGACCATGATCAACGAGCGTCAAATGAGCGTCAAGATGCCTCGGCGAGCGTCATTTCAGCGTCAAGATATCGCCCGTAACGCCCACAATGCGCATAACGCACATCGGAAAAACCGCAGGTCAAGCGGCCTTTGCCGCCGGTTCAAGGATCGCCACGCACTCCACGTGGTGCGTCATCGGGAAGAGGTCGAACGCCCGCAGGGTCCGTGAGCGGTAGCCGGCCTCGCGGAAGTAGGCGAGGTCGCGGGCGAGTGCCGCCGGGTCGCAGGCGACGTAGGCGATACGGCGGGCGGCGAGGGACGCGAGGTGCTGCACGGTCTGGCGGCCCGCCCCCGCGCGCGGGGGGTCGAGGACGATCAGGTCGGCCTCGGTGATGCCGGTGCGGGGGAGGACCTGGTCGACCTTGCCGTGTTCGACGCGGACCCGGTCGAGGTCGCGGAGGTTGTGCCGGGCGTCCTCGGCCGCGCGCTTGGAGGACTCGATGCCGAGGACCGCGCCCCGGTCGCCGACGCGTTCGGCGATGGCGCCCGCGAACAGGCCCACGCCGCAGTACAGATCGAGGGCGGTCTCCCCCTTGCGGGGCATCAGGCCCTGCATCACGGCCTGGACCAGAGTGTCGGCGGCCTGGGGATGGACCTGCCAGAAGCCGCCGTTGCCGACGCGGTAGGTGCGGCCGTCCGCGCGCTCGCGGACGAAGGCGCGGCCGTGGACCCGGTGGACCGCGCCGTCGCGCTCGTCGACGCGCAGGACCGAGACGGGCTTGTCGAGTTCGACCAGCGGGAGCCGGCCGCCGGGGCGCGGGGTGAGGACGACCTGCCGGTCGTGGGAGCCGGTGGCCGCGATCGCCTCCACCGACGCCATCTGCGGCCAGGAGCGCTTCTCGATGCCCAGCTCGCTCACACCGGGCGCGGCGATCAGACAGTGGTCGACCGGCTCGATGTCGTGCGAGCGGTGCCGGCGCAGCCCCGCGCGGCCGTCCTCGTCGACGGCGTACTGCACCCGGGTACGCCACGCGGGCACCTCCCCTGCGGGCAGCTTGTCGCCCGGCGCGGGCATGACGGTGCCGTCCCAGCCCGCCTCCTGCGGCGTGAGGCCCGCGAGCCGCTGGAGCTGCTCCGCGATCACCTCGCCCTTGAAGCGCCGCTGCGCGCCCGGCTTGACGTGCTGCCAGTCGCAGCCGCCGCACCTGCCCGGCCCGGAGAAGGGACAGGGCGCCTCGATACGGTCCTTCGCGGCCTCGATGATCCGTACGGCGTCGGCCCGCAGGAAGCGCGAGCTCTCGTCGCCCTCGGTGATCCGGGCGACGACCTTCTCGCCGGGCAGGGTGTGGCGTACGAACAGGACCCGGCCCTCGCCGGTGCGGGCGATGCAGTGCCCGCCGTGGGCGACGGGCCCGATCTCGACCTCGTACTCCTCCCCGACCAGCGAAGCATCGGAAACGTTCTGCATGGCGGGGTGACTCCAGGGATCGAGGTGCGGGGCCCCGGGCGGGGCTGGTGGCCGGCCGCCGCCGGGGCGGACGGGCAGCCGGAGGGGGCAGCCCACCAGTCTACGCGGGCTCGGGAGCGCGAACCGCCGTCAGTCCCCTCGCGTGGGCTCCCTGGGAAGCTCCTCGTCCACCGGTCCACGCCGTACCGAACCGGGCGCGTTCCACTCCTGGCGCCTGCGCGCCCGCTTCTTCGCGGCCTCCGAGGACACCAGCTGATACGGCACCGAGGTGACCATCACCCCCGGGGTGAACAGCAGCCGCCCCTTGAGCCGCAGCGCGCTCTGGTTGTGCAGCAGATGCTCGTACCAGTGCCCCACCACGTACTCGGGGATGACCACGCTGACGACATCGCGCGGGCTCTCGCGCCGCAGCCCCTTCACGTACTCGATCACCGGGCGGGTGATCTCGCGGTAGGGGGAGTCGAGGATCTTCAGCGGCACATTGATGCCGCGCCGCTCCCACTCCTCCCGCAGCGCCTTCGTCTCGGCCGTGTCCACGCTGATGCTGACCGCCTCCAGCTTGTCGACGCGCATCAGCTTGGCGTACGCGAGGGCGCGCAGGGTCGGCCGGTGGATCTTGGAGACCAGCACGATGGCGTGGACCCGGGACGGCCGTACGCTGTCGTCGCTCGGCTCGTCGGGGGCCGCCAGCTCCTCCGAGACCCGGTCGTAGTGCCGGCGGATCGCGCTCATGATGCCGTAGAAGATCACCATGCCCAGCAGCGCGACCCACGCGCCGTGCGTGAACTTGGTGGCCAGTACCACGACCAGCACCAGACCGGTGAAGAAGGCGCCGAAGGTGTTGATGGCCCGGGAACGGATCATATGGCGGCGCTTGGCGGGGTTCTTCTCGGTCCGCAGCAGCCGGTTCCAGTGCCGCACCATGCCGGTCTGGCTGAGCGTGAACGACACGAAGACGCCGACGATGTAGAGCTGGATCAGCTTGGTGGAGTCGGCGCCGTAGACCCAGACCAGCAGGGCGGCGGCCCCGGCGAGCAGCACGATGCCGTTGGAGAACGCGAGCCGGTCGCCGCGGGTGTGCAGCTGGCGGGGGAGATAGCGGTCCTGGGCCAGTATCGAGCCGAGGAGCGGAAAGCCGTTGTACGCGGTGTTCGCGGCCAGGAACAGCACGAGGGCCGTCGCCGCCGCGAGGAGGACGAAGAAGAACGTTCCGTCGCCGAAGACGGCCGCCGCGACCTGCGAGATCACCGGATCCTGGACATAGTCCGCGCCGACGGGAACGCCGTTGTTCAGCAGATCGTGGCCGGGCTGCTCCGCCATCCGCACATCGGAGGCCATCGCCAGGCCGATGATGCCGCAGAACATGGTGACCGCCAGGCCGCCCATCAGCGCCAGCGTGGTGGCCGCGTTGCGCGACTTCGGCTTGCGGAACGCGGGTACGCCGTTGCTGATGGCCTCCACGCCGGTGAGCGCGGCACAGCCGGAGGAGAAGGCCCGCAGCAGCAGGAAGACCAGCGCGAAGCCCGCGAGCCCCTCCTCCTCGGCCCTGATCTCGAAACCCGCGGTCGGCGCCTTGAGGGTGTCACCGAGGACCAGACCCTTGTACGCGCCCCAGGCGATCATGATGAACACACCCGTGACGAACACATAGGTGGGGATCGCGAAGAGTTTGCCGGACTCCCGCACCCCGCGCAGATTCATCAGCGTCAGCAACACGATGATCGCGATCGCGCAGAGAACCTTGTTCTCGACCACAAACGGGATCGCGGAGCCCAGGTTCTCCACGCCCGACGAGATGGAAACGGCCACGGTCAGCACATAGTCGACCAGCAGCGCGCTGGCGACGGTGAGACCGGCCTTGGGGCCGAGGTTGGTGTTGGCGACCTCGTAGTCGCCGCCGCCGCTCGGGTAGGCGTGCACGTTCTGGCGGTACGAGGCGACCACCGTGAACATCAGGACCACGACCGCGACCGCGATCCAGGGGCTGAAGCTGTAGGCCGACACGCCCGCGATGGAGAGCACCAGGAGGACTTCGCCTGGGGCGTACGCCACTGAGGACAGTGGGTCCGAGGCGAAGACAGGGAGCGCGATGCGCTTGGGGAGGAGCGTTTCTCCCAGCCTGTCGCTGCGCAGGGCCCTGCCGATGAGAATCCGTTTGGGCAGGTCGGTCAGTTTGGACACGCAGAGGATCGTAAGCGTTCGATATGAGCCAGGCCCACCCACCACCCCCTTGCTCCTCTGAATATCCGATTCCGCAGGGGCCGGGGGCCGCCGCGACCATGCGCGTGTGTAGCTTGGGCCGCTGTCTGACACTCTTAAATCCCAGAATCCTTAAATCTGAGCAAAAAATCTGGGCGAGGGTCGCTGAGCGATACTCCGGGCACGGGGCCCGGGTGAGGCTCGGTGGGTAAAGAACAGAACAGAAAAGACATTGCAGCCGGAAGGACGGTCGTGCACATCGTCATCATGGGGTGCGGGCGAGTGGGAGCCGCTCTCGCACAGACCCTGGAGCAGCAGGGGCACACGGTCGCCGTCGTCGACCAGGACCCCACGGCCTTCCGTCGCTTGGGCTCCGGGTTCGGCGGACGCCGGGTCACCGGGGTCGGGTACGACCAGGACACCCTGCGCGAGGCGGGGATCGAGGACGCGGGGGCCTTCGCCGCGGTGAGCAGCGGCGACAACTCCAACATCATCGCCGCACGGGTGGCGCGCGAGACGTTCGGCATCGAGAACGTGGCGGCGCGCATCTACGACCCCAGACGGGCCGAGGTCTACCAGCGCCTCGGCATCCCCACGGTCGCCACGGTCCGCTGGACCGCCGACCAGATGCTGCGGCGGCTGCTGCCGTCCGGCGCGGAGCCGCTGTGGCGGGACCCGAGCGGCGCGGTCCAGCTCGCCGAGGTCCACACCTCGCCCTCCTGGATCGGACACAAGGTCAGCAGGCTCCAGGAGGAGACGGGGGTACGGGTCGCCTTCCTCACCCGACTGGGTGAAGCGGTGCTGCCCACTTCGCACACCGTGCTTCAGGAGGGCGACCTCGTTCACGTGATGATGCGGACGGACGAGATCGAGAAGGTCGAGGCGGCGTTCGCCGAAGGCCCCGAGGAGGGCGGTCACTGATGCGGGTGGCAATTGCGGGCGCGGGCGCGGTGGGCCGCTCCATCGCGGGGGAGCTGCTGGAGAACGGCCACGAGGTGCTCCTCGTCGACAAGGCGCCGACCGCGATCTCGGTGGAGCGGGTGCCCCAGGCCGAGTGGCTGCTCGCCGACGCGTGCGAGATCACCTCGCTCGACGAGGCCGCGCTCCAGCGGTGCAGTGTCGTCATCGCGGCGACCGGTGACGACAAGGTCAACCTCGTCGTCTCGCTGCTGGCGAAGACGGAGTACGGCGTGCCGAGGGTGGTCGCACGGGTCAACAACCCCAAGAACGAGTGGCTCTTCAACGAGTCCTGGGGCGTCGATGTCGCGGTCTCCACCCCCCGGCTGATGTCCGCACTGGTGGAGGAGGCGGTGAGCGTGGGCGATCTCGTCCGGCTGCTCCGCTTCAGCCACGGCGACGCGAACCTCGTCGAACTGACCCTGCCGCCGGAGTCCGCCGTCGCGGGCACCCAGGTCGGCGATGTGGCCTGGCCCGAGGACACCTCCCTGGTGACGATCATCCGCGGCTCGCGGGTGCTGACCCCGAGCCCGGAGGAGACGCTGGAGGCCGGGGACGAGCTGCTGTTCGTGGCGGCGCAGGCGCGGGAGGAGCAGCTGGAGGACCTGCTGTCGGTCCGCCGCGAGGTGTCGTAGGGGAACCCGGGCGTTCCCTGGCCCCGGCCGCGCCCGTGCTGCGGTCCCTGCGCGAGCGGTGGCCCCCTCGGCGGCGGGTGCGCGCGCCGCCGGGCCCGGGCCTGGCTGTGGACCCGTTCCCTGTCGGGGGGGTGTCGTGTGTGGCTCCCCTGGCAGGGTGGGTGCGTCGTTCGCGGCTGCGAGGGCTTGTCCGGGGCTCCGCCCCGGGCCCGGCGCCTCAATCGCCGGCGGGGCTGGTTTTGGTCCTGCTGTGGTGTCGGGTGCGGCTTCGGCGGCGGGGGCCGTTGGTTTCGCGTGTCGGTTCGTCCTTCCGGTCTTCCGGTGGCGAGGAGGAGGCCGCACCCTGGGCTGGTCCTTGGCTGTGGGTTCATTTCCGGTTCAGCGGTGTTCGCCTGAGAAAGCTGCGCGTGTCCTTGTGGTGGGGATTTCAGCCTCGCCGGCGTTTGAGGCGCGGGGTTCGGGGCGGAGACAAGCTCCCGCAGCCGCGAGCAACACACCCCCGCCCCCCGCTACCCCTCGGCGTCCGGCCAGACGCCGATGTGGTCCGGTTCCAGCTCCAGCATCACCCGGTCCCGCATCCCGAGCGCCGCCGTGTACTCGGCCGGCAGCTGCAGCCGTCCCGCCCGGTCCAGCATCGCGTACTCACGGGCGACGACGGACTCCTGGCCGGTGGTGGTGTCGACCTCCGTACGGCGGAGGATCTCCGTGGAGGTACGGCCGTCCCGGATGGCGACCGTGCGGCGGACCTCGGAGGCCACCGCCTGGTCGTGGGTGACGATCACGATCGTCGTGCCCAGCTCCTCGTTCGCCCGCCGGAACGCCGCGAACACCTGCTCCCCGGTGTGCGAGTCCAGCTCCCCGGTGGGCTCGTCCGCGAGCAGCACGGACGGCTCGTTCGCCAGCGCCACCGCGATCGCCGCGCGCTGCTGCTGCCCGCCGGACATCTGGTACGGACGGCGGTCGCGGCAGTCGGCGATCTCCAGGAGGGCCAGCAGGGACTCCACCCGCTCGGTCCGGCGCGCCCGCGAGCGCCCCGGCCCCCGGCCCCCCAACTGCATCGGCAGGGCCACGTTCTGCGCGGCGGTCAGATACGGCAGCAGATTGCGGGCCGTCTGCTGCCAGACGAACCCGACTATTTGGCGCCGATAGCGCAGCCGTTCCTTCGCGCCCATGGTGAGCAGATCGCAGCCCGCCACCTTCGCCGCGCCCGCCGTCGGCTCGTCCTGGCCCGCCAGGATGTTCATCAGCGTGGACTTGCCGCTGCCGGACGCGCCGACGAGGGCCATCAGCTCGCCCTCGCGGACCAGGAGGTCGAGCCCCTGGAGAGCCTGCACCTCGACGCCGTCGGTGGAGAAGATCCGTACGAGCCGGTCGCAGGTGATCAGGGCGTCGTCGCCGTAGCGCGGACCCTCGCGTCCGCGCGCCGCCCGCTCCTCCAGCTCCTGAAGAGACGCCGTGGACTCGGTCATGGTGTGTCTCCCGCCCTGAGTTCGGTCGTCGAGGTACGCCGGGTGGTCACCCACGCCTGGGCCGCGGCCACCCCCGCCGCGATCACCACGACGGCGAGCGCGGGCAGGAGCAGGCTCCAGGGATCGGCGGTCAGCCGCACCGGCACGGGTGAGGTGAGGTGCCGCGCGGCCAGCGCGAGCCTGCCCAGGTCGATACCGGGGGAGAGCAGGAGGATCGCCGCCCACCCCGCCAGGACACCGCCCACCGCCGCCAGCAGCGTCTGCGGCAGACTCTCCAGGACCAGCAGCCGCCGGCCCTGGCGGCGGGTCAGTCCCATCGTGCGCAGCCGGGCCAGCAGAGCGACCCGCTCCGGCGCGGACCGCAGCAGCGAGAGCAGGAGGGCGAGTACGGCGTATCCGGCGCTGGTCACCGTGGCGACCGCGTAGACGCGCTCGGCACCGCTCTGCACCGGGGACTCGGTGAAGCCGTCCCGTTCGGCGGAGCGCACCCGGACCGCTGCCCCGCTTCCGTCGGCCTCGCTGACGGCGGTCCTCAGATTCCGGCCCGAGACAGCCGGGCCGGTGATCAGCAGCGTGTTCGCGGCCCGCCCGCCGGGCAGGCGGGACGCGTCCACGATCAGGAACTCGCCGCCGTCCAGGGCCGGAGTGGTCTTCCGCACCGCCTTCACCCGTACGGTGAACAGCTCGCTCGGCGGCCCGATCACGGCCTCCCGCTCCCCGAGCCGCTCCGCCACGCCGGGCGACACGATCGCGGGCAGCGGCCCCGACGCGGGCCCGCGCAGTTCGTCCGCGCGGAATCCGCCGACCCCGGTGCCGCGCGCCAGCCGGGCGTAGGCGTCCGGTTCGACGGCGAGGAGGGCGACGCTCTCGGTGCCCCGCCCGCTGTCCCGGAGGTCCAGGTCCCCGTCGCGGTGGACGGCGGCCACGTCCCGTACGCCGTCCAGTGCGCGCACCGTGCCGGCGAGCTTCTCCGGGAGCTGTTCGTCGGCCTCGATCCGGGCGTCCGCGCCGACCGAGATCAGCGCCGCGCGGTCCCGCGCGTCGGCGACCCCCGCGAGCACCGACCCGCCGAACGCGGCGGTCGTCAGGGCGAGCAGCAGAGCCAGCAGCGGCAGCGCGGCCGTGGCGGGGGAGCGGCCCGCGCGGGCCAGTGCCAGAAAGCCGACCGCTCCCCGCCGCCGTGCCATGGGCAGCGCCGCGATCCGCAGCGGCAGCGGGTGGAACCGTACGAGGACGAGCGCCGCGACCCCGCCCACGAGGAGCGGGGCGGCACTGACGAGCTGGTCACCGCCGTCGGAGGTGCCGCGCCGGCGCAGCGCGGCCACGGCGGCCACCGCGAGGACCAGCAGGGTCAGTTCGGCGACCGTACGGCGGCGGGACGGCCTGGCCCGTACGGCATCGTCCCGCTCGCCGTGCGGCCGCGGCCCGCGGTGCAGGAACGCGGCCCGCAGCGGGAGTGCCGCACAGGCGGTCAGCGCGACGGCCGCCGACGCGAGCAGCGGCGGCAGCGGCCGTCCCTCGGGTACGAGGAGAAACGCGGCGGCGCACCCGGCCGCCGCCGCGGGCACCACCGGAACGGCGGTCTCCGCGAGCAGCCGTCCCGTGATGCCGCGCACCGATCCGCCGCGCGAACGCAGCAGGGCGAGTTCCGTGTGTCTGCGCGCGGCGGCCAGCCCGCCCGACATCAGCAGGACGACCGCCATCACACCCCCGGCGCCGAAGGCGGCCACGGAGACCACCGGGCCGATCGAGGCGAAGACGCCCTCGACGCCGGCGAGGATGTCGTCCAGCCCGGACTCGATGTCCAGACCGGGGGCGACCGAGGTCCGCAGTGCCGTCCGCGCCGGGCCGCCCTCCAGGGAGGCCACCGCCTTCCGGACCCGGGGCAGATCACCCACGCGCAGGTCGCCGGCGTCCAGGGCGATCCGCCAGTACGCCTCGCTGTCGGTGGCGACCGACAGCAGCGCGGGCGCGGCCTGCGGCGGCAGCAGCAGCGCGCCGTGCCAGTACGGCTGGGGCGCGGGCGGCGCGGTGTAGAGCCGGACCGGAGTCCCGAGGACGGGTTCGACGGACCAGTAGCCGCCCGACGGGCGCACCGGCTCGACGATGCCCGTGATCCTGACGGCGAGCGGTTGCGCGGTGCCCGCCCGCGGCACCCGGACCGTCGCACCGAGCGGGATGTTCAGGGCCTTGGAGGTGGCCGCGGTGACCACGGCCTCCACCGAGGCGGTGCCCGGCTCGGCGACCGCGCCCTTCGGCAGCCGTCCCGCGCGGACGGTGGTGTGCTCGGCGAGTCCGGACCTGGTGCTCAGCGTCAGTACGGGAGCCCCGCCCTCCAGCTCGGTCAGCCAGGGGTCCAGGGAATCCACGGGGGTGGGGGTGCGTACCCCGTACACCGACTGGCCGGTGTCGGCGCGCAGCGGGTGCGGCAGGGCCGCCACGATCTTCCGGTACCGCCCCGCGACCGTCGCCGGGCTCAGGGAGGCGGCCCGCTCGGCCGCGTCCGTGCCCCCGAAGTCCTCCGGCACGTCGGTGAACCGGAAACCGCTCAGCTCGGGCGCGGCCGTCCGCATCTCGTGACGCAGGCCCTCACCCTCGTACGCCTCGACCGCGCGCGGGAAGGCGGCGGCGAGGAACGAGGTGATGAGCGCCAGCACCGTCAGCGCGAGCGCCGGAAGGGGCGCGGCCCGCAGCCGTGTGCGGACCCAGGGGGCGACGGCCTTCATGTCGCTCGCCTCCTCGGGCACACGTGCCCGGCACGTCCGGTTCCCGGCCCGCCGAACGGACCTCGGGCCGCCCGGACACCGGTACCGGTCCCGGAGGCGGTCCGCCTGCCGTGCGCCCGGTCGCCGGAGAACTCCCGGCGGGGCCCGGCGCCCGTCCCGTCACCCGTACGGGTTCCGAGCCCGGCCCGCCCTCCGGCGGTGTCCGTCCCGTCGTTACGGGGGAGGGGGACGGTCCGCCCGGCACGCGCACGGCCCCCGGGGCCGTCTCCTGCCCGCGCGCTCGGACCGGAACCACCGCTCCGGCACAGCCCGTTCCGCACCGTCACCCGCCTCCCTGGACGCGCAGCGCGCTCGCCGGATCGCCGCGGCGCAGTGTCAGCGCGGCCACCACCAGGACGGGCGCGGCGGCGACGCCCGCGAGGAGCAGCGCGACCCGTCCGGCGGGCAGTTCCACCAGGACCTCCGGAACGGGCCGGGTGGCCCGGCCCGTCAGCACGATCAGCGGGACGACGGCACGGGTGAGCACCGCGCCCAGCCCGAGCCCGATCAGCAGCGCGATTCCGATGAGCAGCGACTGCTCGGCGGCCAGCAGCCGGGCCGGCTGACGGCGCGGCGCACCGAGCGCCCGGAGCACCGCGAACTCCGCCGAACGCTCCCGCAGGGCCCCCGCCATGGCGACCGCGAAGCCGACCGCGGCCAGCAGGGCGGCGACGGCCGTCACCGCGAGCAGCGCCGACTGAGGGCCCGCGCCCAGCGGATCGTCGTGCAGCTCCCGCGCGAGCTCGTCGCGCACCCGGATCTGCGAGGGGTCGATCTCGGCCCGGGACCGCAGCGCTGACGCGACCCGGTCCGCCGCCCCGGGCCCGGTGAACAGCCACCACTCGGAGGGGGCGAGTGAGGCGTCCGGACGCTCGGCGAGCACCCGGTTCACGGCCCGGAGGTCGATCAGCAGCGCCCCGCCGTCCTGCGCGGGCCCGGTCCCCTCCGGTGCGTCGTCCAAGCCGGTCGTCGGCACGGCCCCCAGCACGCCCGCGATCCGCACCTTCATGCTGCCGCCCGCCATGGGCAGCTCGATCAGCGAACCAACCTTCGCGGCGCTGGAGTCGAGGAAGCGCGGTGTCGCCAGCGCGGCCGGCACCGGGGCCGGGGCCCGCTCGACGGCGGCGCGTACGGTGACCGTCCGCTCATTGCCCCAGGTGTCCCCGAACACCGCCTTGCCCGTGTGGTACCCGAGCCGCAGCGGCATGCTCGCCGAGGTGGTCACGGCGGTGACGGCGGGCGGGGCCTCGCGCCGGTCGCCCGGCACCGGCTCGGTGTTCACGGTGGCCCGGGCCCGCCAGGCCAGCCCCTTCGGCACGGCGACCGGCCTGGAGGTGCCGTCCGCGGCGACGGCCCGCAGCGCGCCGACCGTGAGCCCCTTGGCCGCGATCCGGTCCGGATAGCCCGGCTCGTCGAACTCGACCGCCGTCAGCGCCAGCGGGCCGGCCGGCCGCCCCACCGGGGCGTCGGCGGCCTTCGCCAGATCCACGGTCGCCGTATGCGGTTCGCCGTCCGCCGGCACACTGCCCAGCGCCATCCGGTACGGGACGCCGAAGCGGTCCTCGACGGTGACGGTGACGTTGATCCCGTCCCCGCCGAGGGTCATGCGGTCCAGCCCGGCGGTCCCGTACGGGCCGTCGTACGCGGGGCGCAGGGTGAGGTCGAGCAGGAGCCGCGCCGTGCCGTCCGGCAGTACCACCCCCGCCCGTGCCGTCCGCTCGGGCCGCAGCGACGCCAGCAGCCGCCGGGGATCGCCGTCGGCGAGATCGTCCCGGATCACCAGCTTCCCGACCGCGGGGCCGGTGTCCAGCGCCAGTACGGTGGCCTGGCGCCCGCCCGAGAGACCGAGGGTGCTGCGGGCGGCGGGCGCGGCGACCGTGACGCCCGGGATCGCCCCGTACACCCCGCCCTGCCCGAACTGGGGGGTGCGGCCGCCCAGCACCCGTACCGGAGCACCCGAGCGGAAGTCCGCCTGGTCGTCCTGCGAGCGGTCCCACGAGGCGCCCTGGCCGATCGCGAGCATGCCCATCGCGACGGTGAGCACCAGCAGCAGCACCGGGCCCGCGCCGCGCATCGGGCGGCGGCTGAGCTGCCAGCCCGCGAGGGGGGCCGTCAGCCCGCGCCCGCGGGCCGCCCGGCGCTCGGCGAGCCGCGCCGCCGGGGGCAGCAGCCGCAGGGTGAGGACCGTACCGGCGAGCAGCGCCAGCGCGGGCGCCACCACGAGCAGGGGATCGATGCCCAGCCGTCCCTCACGGTCGCCGCTGAGCGCCCCGCTGCCCGAAGTACGCCGGTCCAGCTGCCAGTAGGCGACCGCGGCGATCGCCAGCAGCCCGAGGTCGGCCCCCGCGCGCAGCGGCCCGGGCAGGGTCCGCCGGCGGCCCCTGGCGGTGCGGGCCGCGGTCAGGGCCGGGGCGAGAACGGCCGCCGCGCAGGCCAGCGCCGCCGCCGCGGCGATCAGCCAGACCTGGAGGCCGGGGCCGCCCGCCGGGCCGTCGATCCGCAGCCCGATCCTGGCCAGCAGGCCCTGTCCGGCCAGCAGCCGGGTCAGCGGCCCGGCGAGCAGCGGCGCGCACACGGCGGCGGGCAGCGCCAGCAGCAGCGCCTCCAGGGCGGCGAGCCGGGCGAGATGCCCCCGGGACGCGCCGCGCGCCAGCAGCACCCGGGACTCGCCCTCGCGTTCGGTGCTCAGCAGCCGGGCCACCAGGAGCAGCGCGTATCCGGCGAGCAGCACCAGCTGCAGGGAGACGATCAGCAGCGTCGCGCGGGACACCAGCAGGGCCCGCTCCAGTCGGCTCAGCACCTCGGGCAGCGAGGTTGTGCCGACGGTCCCGCGCTCCAGCCCGGGCTCGGCGCTCAGGAACGTCTGGCTCTGCCGGGACGCCGAGCGCAGCGCGTCGATCCGGTCCGTGCCGAGCGCGGTGAAGTCCGCGGTGGCCAGCCAGGACAGAGCCGCCCGGGGGACCCCTCCGGGGCCGAAGGCCGCCCGGTCGGTGAGGAGGGGGCCGTAGGTGGTGAACACGTCCTTGCGGATGCCGCGCCCGCCGAGCTCGTCGAGCTGCCAGTACGGATCGTTCCGGTCGGCCGGGCGGTAGACACCGGTGACCCGGATCCGCAGCGGGGGACCGCCCAGCCTGTTGCCGAGGGTCAGCACCCGGGGCCCGGGGGCGAGCTTCAGCTCCTCGGCGGCGACCTCGGGCAGGGCGACCTCGGTCACGCCCGGCCGGCCGGACGCGGGCCAGGTGCCCGCCGACAGCCGGGCCCGCGTACGGTCCACGGCGGCGAAGGCGGTGAGATACGGCTCGCCCTTGCGCGCCGCGGGCGGCTGGAGGGAGCGCGGCAGGGCGAACGGCCCCGAGCGGTCGAACGGCCGCAGGGTGACCGGCAGCCCGTCGAAGGAGCGCTGCGCCCCGCGCCGGGCGGCGGCGGTGACGGCGGCGCGGTCCTCTCCGGGGCTCTCGGAGGTGATGACGAGCGAGGCGGACGCGGCGTCCCGGGTCGCCAGCGCGTGGCGCAGCCCGGCGTCACCGACGGAGCCGGCGAAGGCGGCGAGTGTGGTGAGGACGGCCGTGGTCAGCAGGACGGCGAGCATCGCGGCGGCGAGCAGCAAGCGGTGTCCGCGCGCGCGGTGAAACAGAAACGCCGCCACCGGTCTCCCCCTGATGCCCCTGAGCGGGCGCTTCCCGAAAGCCCTTTCGGGGCGGAATGCTTGCAGAGGCCATGCGGGCGGGAGAACGTCTGCGGCGATGACTTGACGAGATCGTGACCGGATTCCGGTGTCAGAGCACCGGAATCCGTCACATAGGTGTCATGTGTGACATGACATCATCCGCACGGGCGAGGGGTGGCGGCCGTGGCGCGCCCGGCCGGACGGGGACCGTGTCCGCCGTCTCGCGGGGTGCTTATGCCTCGCCCTGCCGGGCGGCTTCCTTGCGCTCCTTCTCGGCCCTGTCCTGCGCCTCCATCTCGGCGAAGACGTCGATCGGCGGCGGCGCCTTGGCCAGGAAGACCCACGTCAGATAGACCGCCAGCAGGAACGGCGGGATCTTCAGCGCGACCAGTACCCAGCCCAGCTCGGTGGTGTCCGCCCACCAGTACAGCGGGAACAGGATCGCGGACTTCGCGAGCAGGATCAGGCCCCAGGCCCAGCTCGCCTTCGCGTACGCCTTCTTGCGGCCGGGGTTGCGGGTGCGCCAGGAGAGGTTCTCCTTGAAGACCGGGCCGAGGATCAGCCCGATCAGCGGGACGCCCGCGATCGTCGTGACGATGTACGCCAGGGCGAGGCCCAGGGTGTACAGCATCCCCGGCAGATAGAAGTCCTTCGCGTTGCCGGTCATCATCGCGAAGACGACGCCGAAGGCGACGCCGAAGACGCCGCTGAAGGCGTGCTTGGGGGTGTCCTTGAGGACCAGGCGGACCGCGACGAGCAGCAGCGAGACCGCGAGCGCCGCGATGGCCGCCGCGTGCAGGTTCTTGTTGATGGTGAAGATCGTGACGAACAGCAGTCCGGGCACGACCGTCTCGATCAGACCGCGCACGCCGCCGAAGGCCTCGAACAGGGCCGCCTCGGTCACCGCCCTGACGTCACCGCTGTTCTGCTGCTGATCGCTTGCTGTGGTGGTCGGCTTGTCGACAGACGTCACCGGCTACTCCTGTCCGAGTGGTCGGAGTTCGTATTTGGGGTTGAACAGCACCCGGCGGCCGTGGCTCATCGAGATACGGCCCGAGGCGATGAGCCTGCGTCCCGGCTCGATGCCCACGATGGAGCGGCGGCCGAGCCAGACGACGTCCAGCGGGGCCGTGCCGTCGAACAGCTCCGCCTCCAGCGCGGGCACCCCGGCCCTCGGCCGCAGGGTGACCGTGCGCAAGGTACCAGTGACCCTGACTATCTGGCGGTCACCGCACTCGGCGATGCGCGTGCACCCGGACACCTGTATGTCCTCCCGCAGTTCCTCGGACTCCAGATCCTGGCGCGACGTCGACAGCCGGTCGAGCATGCGACGGAATCGGCCGGAAGGCTTCTCCGCCTTGCCGGCCTGCCCTGAACCGGAGCGTTTTCCGGAATGGGGTGCACTCATAACGCAAGCGTACCGGCGACCGCCGACGGCGGACCGTGGCCCGCACAAGGGTTCGCTACCGCTCGAAGCGGTAGCCCATGCCGGGCTCGGTGACGAAGTGCTTGGGGTGCGAGGGATCGGCCTCCAGCTTGCGCCGCAGCTGTGCCATGTACACCCGCAGATAGTTGGTCTCGGTGCCGTACGACGGGCCCCAGACCTCCTGGAGCAGCTGCTTCTGGCTGACGAGCCGGCCCGTGTTGCGCACGAGCACCTCCAGCAGATGCCACTCGGTCGGGGTCAGCCGCACATCGCGCCCGTCGCGGTGCACCTTCTTGGCCGCGAGATCGACGGTGAAGCCCTCGGTCTCGACGATCACGACATCGTCGTCCCCGCCGCCCACCGGCTCCGCCCGGCGGACCGCGGCCCGCAGCCGCGCCAGCAGCTCGTCCATGCCGAAGGGCTTGGTGACGTAGTCGTCGGCGCCCGCGTCCAGCGCCTCGACCTTCTCGTCCGAGGTGTGGCGGGCCGAGAGGACCAGGATCGGCACCCGGGTCCAGCCGCGCAGCCCCTTGATCACCTCCACGCCGTCCATGTCCGGCAGGCCGAGGTCGAGGACCACGACATCGGGATGGCGGGCGGCGGCCAGCTGGAGCGCGGTCGCGCCGTCGGGGGCCGCGTCCACCTCGTACTTCCGCGCCTTCAGATTGATCACGAGGGCGCGCACGATCTGCGGCTCGTCGTCGACCACGAGCACCCTGGTCATCCCTGGCCCGCCTTTCTGTCCTTCACTTCTGTCCGTCTGCCGGTACTGCGCTCTGTCTCGTGCTTCCGTCCGGCCGGTGCCTCCGGCCGTGTGTGCCTCGCGTACATCCTCCCCGTCCGTCCGCACGGCGAGGTGTCCTCGGCTCGGGGTCAGGAGGTGACCTCGGCGGGGAGGTCGGCGGCCGCGGGCTCGGCCCGCTGGGCGGCCTTGAGGGTGAGGACCATGGTCATGCCCCCGCCCGGGGTGTCCTCGGCGGAGAGCGTGCCGCCCATGGCCTCCACGAAGCCGCGGGCGACCGCGAGGCCGAGACCCACACCGGCGCCCCGGGGAGCGTCACCGTACCGCTGGAACGGCTCGAATATCCGCTCCTTCTCGTCGTCGGGGACGCCGGGCCCCCGGTCGGCCACCCGGACCTCCACCCGTTCGCCGAGCGCGCTCGCGGCCACCGTGACGGGTGTGGCGTCCGGGCTGTACTTGACGGCGTTCTCCACGATGTTGGCGACGGCCCGCTCCAGCAGCCCCCGGTCCACGGCCACCATGGGCAGCGTCTCCGGAATGTCCAGCTCCACGCTGTCGTCGGGCACGCCCACCAGCGCCATCGGCACCACCTCGTCGAGATCGGTCACCCGGATCAGCGGGGTGACCGTGCCGGTCTGGAGCCGGGACATGTCCAGCAGATTGCCGACGAGGTGGTCCAGCCGGTCGGCGCCGTCCTCGATGCCCGCGAGCAACTCCGCCTCGTCGTCGTCCGACCACGCGACGTCGTCCGACCTGAGCGAGGTGACCGCCGCCTTGATCGCGGCCAGCGGGGTGCGCAGATCGTGGCTGACGGCGGCGAGCAGGGCCGTACGGATCCGGTTGCCCTCCGCCATCCTGCGGGCCTCCTCCGCCTCCCCGACCAGCCGCTGCCGGTCCAGGACGACGGCGGCCTGCGCGGCGAACGCCGCCAGGACGCGGCGGTCCTCGGCGGGCAGCACCCGGCCGGAGAGCGCGAGCGCCATGTCGTCGCCGACGGGCATGTCCACATCGGCGTCCTCGGGGCGTACGGCCGAGCGGGGACCCACACTGCCCGCGGTGGTCCACGGATCGACGTCGCTCTTGCGCTCCAGCAGCGCCACCGACTCCATGCCGAAGGTCTCCCGGACCCGCTCCAGCAGGGCGTCCAGCGTGGTCTCCCCGCGCAGCACGCTCCCCGCGAGGAACGACAGGATCTCCGACTCCGCCCGCAGCCGGGCCGCCTGATGGGTGCGGCGGGCGGCCTGGTCGACCACGGAGGCCACCGCAACCGCCACCGCGAAGAAGATCACTATGGCGACGATGTTCTTCGGGTCGTACACCGTCAGCGTGTGCACCGGCGGGGTGAAGTAGTAGTTCAGCAGCAGCGAGCCCACCGCCGCCGACGCGAGCGCCGGCAGCAGCCCGCCGAGCAGCGCGGCCATCACCGTCGCGAACAGGAACAGCAGGACGTCATTGGCGAGCCCCAGTGAGTCGTCGAGCGCGGAGAGCAGCAGCGACAGCAGTACGGGCGCGGCGACCCCGACGAGCCAGCCCGCGATGATCCGCGACCGGCCCAGGCGGGCGCCCCGCGCCACCGGCAGTCCCCGGCCCTTGCCGGCCTCGTCGTGCGTGACGATATGGACATCGAGGTCGGGCCCCGAGTCCCGGGCGACGGTCGCGCCCACACCCGGCCCGAAGATGTACTGCCATGCCTTGCGGCGGCTGGAGCCCAGCACGATCTGGGTGCCGTTGACCCCGCGGGCGAACTCCAGCAGCGAGGCCGGGATGTCGTCGCCTATCACATGGTGGAACGTGCCCCCCAGATCCTCGACGAGGGTCCGCTGGACCGCCAGCTCCTTGGGCGACGCGGAGGTCAGCCCGTCGCTGCGGGCTATGTAGACGGCGAGGATCTCACTGCCCGAGCCCTTCGCGGCCATCCGCGCGGCCCGGCGGATCAGGGTGCGCCCCTCGGGGCCGCCCGTCAGCCCCACGACGATCCGCTCACGGGCCTGCCAGGTGGAGCGGATGTTGTGCTCGCCCCGGTACTGCTGGAGATACTCGTCGACCCGGTCCGCGACCCACAGCAGCGCCAGCTCCCGCAGCGCCGTCAGGTTGCCCGGACGGAAGTAGTTGGAGAGCGCGGCGTCGACCTTGTCCGGCTTGTAGATGTTCCCGTGGGCCATCCGGCGGCGCAGCGCCTGCGGCGACATGTCGACCAGCTCCAGCTGGTCCGCCCGCCGTACGACCTCGTCCGGAACCGTCTCCCGCTGCCGTACGCCCGTGATCGACTCCACGACGTCGCCCAGCGACTCGAAGTGCTGGATGTTCACCGTCGATATGACATCGATTCCCGCGGCGAGCAGTTCCTCGACGTCCTGCCACCGCTTGGCGTTGCGGGAGCCCGGGACGTTCGTGTGGGCCAGCTCGTCCACCAGGGCGACGGTCGGCCGCCGCTCCAGTACGGCGTCCACGTCCATCTCCGTGAAGACCCCGCCCCGGTACTCCAGCTCCCGGCGCTGGATCTGCTCCAGCCCGTGCAGCATGACCTCGGTGCGGGGCCGGTCGTGATGCTCCACGAAGCCCACGACGCAGTCGGTGCCACGCTCCACCCGGCGGTGCGCCTCGGACAGCATGGCGTACGTCTTGCCGACACCCGGTGCCGCGCCGAGGTAGATCCGTAGCTTGCCGCGTCCCATGGCCTCATTGTCTTTCAGAAACAGCTGTTCACGCTGGGACGACGATACGGTGCGGCATTCGGGCATTCAGGGCATGGAGGGTCAGCCCGTCCCGTATTTGACGGGATTCTGATGTCTCGGGCTTCTGTCCCCCCGTGCCCGCACCGGCCCGCCCCCGCGCTTCAAGGGCCGACCGGGGCCGGTTCCTCCGGTCTCCCCGTTCCCCGCCGGTCCCGGGGGCCACCGCCGGCCGGTCCGGTGTCCGGGAAGGGAGCCCCCCTCACTCCCGTACGATCTCGCCGTCCGCGAGCTCCAGAACCCGGTCCGCCAGCCCCAGCAGCTGCGCGTCGTGCGTCGCCACCAGCGCCGTGAGCCCCTCCGCCCGGACCACCGCCCGCAGCAGTTCCATCACCGCCAGTCCCGTCTCCGCGTCCAGCTGCCCCGTGGGCTCGTCCGCGATCAGCAGGGACGGGCGGTTGGCGAGCGCGCGGGCGATCGCCACACGCTGCTGCTGGCCGCCGGACAGCTCACCGGGACGCTGCGCCGCGTGGTCCGCGAGACCGACGAGGGAGAGCAGCAGCCCGACCCGCTCCTCCCGCTCCCGGGGATCCGCCTTCCGCAGCCGCATCGGCACCCCCACGTTCTCCGCCGCCGACAGGATCGGGATCAGCCCGAAGGACTGGAAGACGAACCCGATCCGGTCCCGGCGCAGCTCCAGCAGCCCGCTCTCGCCGAGCCCGGCGAGATCGGTGCCGTCGACGCTGACCCGTCCCTCGTCAGCCGTGTCCAGCCCGCCCACCAGATTCAGCAGCGTGGTCTTGCCCGACCCGGACCGGCCCTTCAGCGCGACCAGCTCACCGCGCGGCACCTCGAAGGAGACGCCCCGCAGCGCGTGCACGGCCGCCGCCCCGGAGCCGTACGAGCGGTGCAGATTCTCCACCCGCACCATCGGCCCGGACCCCGGGACATCCACCACCGCCGTGCCGCTGCCCGCTCCGGTGCTCCGCGTCATGAGGCCCCCCTCGTACAGAAGTGCGTCGGCATGCCCCGGCACAGTACGGGCAAACAGCGGTGGGCCGCACTCCCCGGCGAGAGGGAGTGCGGCCCACCGGGCCACGGCCGGGGCAGCGGCCCGGGTCAGCGCACCTCGGTGATCTCGGGGCCGCGCTGGAGCTGCCCCATGCCACCGGAGAAGCGGGAGTTCTCCTGCTCCTCCTGCTGGACACCCTCGGGCACCATCTGCGCGTCCTCCGGAAGCTTGAGGACGATCGGGTCGCGGGGCGCCATCGGGCCGTCGCCGCGCACGACGACGGTGTCCCGGAAGATCTGCTCCAGCAGACCCGCCGCCTCGGGCTGCACCGCGCCCTGCCCGGAGATCACTCCGCGCAGGAACCAGCGCGGCCCGTCCACGCCGATGAAGCGCACCAGCTGCACCCCGCCGGTGCCGTCGGGCAGCTGCACCGGGACCTGGGCGCGCAGCTCCCAGCCCAGCGGACCCTCGACCTCGTCGATGACGCCGCCCTGCTGGGTGATGCCGGAGGCGATCTCCTCGCGGACCTCGCCCCAGATGCCTTCCTTCTTGGGCGCGGCGAACCCCTGGAGCTGTACGGCGCTGTCGCGCAGCACGACCGTCGCGGCGACGATCGCGTCACCCGCGACCTCGACCCGCAGCTCCATGCCCTCGACCCCGGGCACGAAGAGACCGCCGAGGTCGACCCGGCCCTCGGACGGCGTGGACACTTCGGAGACGTCCCAGGGGCCGTCGGGCCGCGGCGCCGGAGGGAGGTTCACCCGGCGGGCGGGGCCTTCCTCCTCGGTCTCGTCGACGACCTGCTCGGCCTCGCCCGCTGCGTCCGCGTCCTGAGCGGAACCACTTTTCTTGCGACGTCCGAACACGTCACTGTCCTTCCCGATCGGATACGACGGAAGCGTATCGATTCCCACCCGTTGAACCATGCGCCGAGCCGCCCACCGCGGCATGACCGCCGGTGGACCCGAAGCCCCCCTCGGCCCGCGCCGAGCCGGGAAGCTCCGCCACCTCGTGGAAGCGCACCTTCTCGACCTGCTGGACGACCAGTTGGGCAACGCGGTCGAAACGCTCGAACCGCACGCTCTCGCGCGGGTCGAGATTGACCACGATCACCTTGATTTCCCCACGGTACCCGGCGTCAATCGTCCCGGGGGCATTCACAAAGGCTACTCCGCAGCGGGCCGCCAGTCCCGAGCGCGGATGCACGAAGGCGGCGTATCCGTCGGGGATCGCGATGGAGATCCCGGTGGGCAGAACGGCCCGCTCGCCGGGCGCCAGTTCCGCCGCCCGGCAGGTCACCAGATCGGCTCCGGCGTCACCGGGGTGCGCGTACGCCGGAAGCGGCACCTCGGGGTCCACACGGCGGATCAGTACGTCGACGGGGCCGGGGGCGGTGGACATCAGGGATTCACCTCGAAGGCGCGGGCGCGCCGGATCTGGTCGGGATCGGCCATGGCGGCCCGGATCTCCTCCGGACGGCCGTTGTCGATGAAGTGATCGACCTTGACCTCGATGAACAGGGCGTTCGCGCGGACGGCGACGGGGCCGTCGGGGCCGCCGATACGGCCCACGGCGGAGGAGTAGATCTTCCGACCGGCGACGGCGGTGATCCGGGCCTGCAGGAACAGCACGGTGCCCACCGGCACGGGCCGCACGAAGTCGGTCTCCAGCCGGCCGGTGACGGCGATCGTGCGCAGCAGCCAGTTCAGCGCGCCGAGCGTCTCGTCCAGGGCCGTGGCCAGCACCCCGCCGTGCGCGAGACCGGGAGCGCCCTGGTGGGCGGGCTTCACCGTGAACTCGGCCGTGATGCTCACGCCCTCGCCGGCGCGCGCCTGGAGGTGCAGACCGTGCGGCTGCTCCCCGCCGCAGCCGAAGCAGTGCTCGTAGTGCGCGCCGAGCAGCTCACCGGGCGCGGGGGCATCGGGGTGCCTGACGGGCGGTACGGCGTCGGCCGGAGGGGGCAGGGCCGAGGCCCGGGGCTGGTGATCCCTCGACGCCCCTTGCGCGTCGGGGGCGGGGCCGGGGTTCGCCCCCCGGGAATTCGCAGTACTCACAGGCGCAGACCTTACCCGCGCGGGTCCCCCTCGACGGCACCGTGCCAAGCTTGACCGTATGCAGCCCTCCGCACCCGCCTCCGAGCCGCGCTACGAAGAACGCCTGACCGCTCCGTTGCTGTGGTGGGCCATCGCCGTCCTCCTCGGGCTCTCCGGCGGTCTGCTCACGCTGCCGCTGGGCCTCCTGCCGATGCTGGCGTCGGTGATCGTCGTGACCGCGATCGCGGGTGCCGGGGTCAGTTCCTACGGTTCCGCGCGCATCCGGGTGGTGGCGGGCTCCCTGGTCGCGGGCGACGCCCGGATTCCGCTGTCGGCGCTCGGTGAGCCCGAGGCGCTGGACGCCGAGCAGGCGCGCGCCTGGCGTTCGTACAAGGCCGATCCGCGGGCTTTCATGCTGCTGCGCAGCTATGTCCCCACGGCGGTCAGGATCGCGGTCACGGATCCGGCCGACCCCACGCCGTACGTCTATGTGTCGACGCGGAACCCGAAGGCCCTCGTCGCCGCGCTGGGGACCTGACGGGGCCGGGGAGCCCCGGAAGGTCAGCGCTCCAGCCCGCGCGGCGGGCGGGCCGGTTCCAGCGGGTGCTCGGGCTGCTCCAGCGGCGGGAGCGCGGGCAGCGCGTCCCACGGGACCTGCCGGGTGCGCAGATCCTTGCGGATGCGCCCCGCGAGCGCCCGGGTGTCCCGGCGGTTGATGACGGCCCCGATGGCCGCCCCGACCATGAACGGCAGCAGATTCGGCAGATTCCGGATCATGCGCTTCATGATCTGCTGGCGCAGCTCACGCTTGAGCCCGCCGCTCAGCGCGGCGTTCTTGTACGTCGACGGCCTGGTCACGTCGATGCTGCGCTCTTCCGACCAGGTGGCCAGATAGACGGAGCTGCGCTCCTTGAGGGTGCCCGGGGGCCGCTGGCCGTAGACCTCGTACAGCTCGGCGATGAGCTTCAGCTCGATCGCCGCGACTCCCGTGATCTCCGTGGCCAGCTCGGTGGGCATCGCCGGCGGTACGGGCAGCATCGCGGCGGCGCCGATGCCGGCGCCCACCGTGGCGGTGGCGTTGGCCGCGCCCGCGACCAGCTTGTCGGCAAGCTGCTCGGGGCCCAGGCCGGGGAACTGCCGGCGGAGAGTCGCGAGATCGCGCACCGGGATGCGGGGCGCGGTCTCGATGATCCGGTCGGCGAGGTAGCCGATGGCCGCCCTGGCGTTCTCCCCGCTCTTGCGGACGCCCTGGCGGACCACTGCCAGACGACGGGCCGCGGCCCCGGTCCGGTCCTCCCCCTCGCGGGGGAGCCCTTCGAGCGAGGCCGAGGGGCCCCGCCCGTCGTCTCCCGCGCCATGGGGCAGGAGGGCGGACGGGTGCTCGCCGGAGGGCCTGGCGCCGTCCGACGGTCCCGTACCGCCCTGATGCGTCTCCGACGGCTTCAGACGCCGGAAACGCCGCTTCCTGGACGGTGTCTCGCCTGCCACGGCCGACCGGACCCTACTCGCAGTCGCGGCAGATCGGCTGGCCGTTCTTCTCGCCGGCCAGCTGGCTGCGGTGATGCACGAGGAAGCAGCTCATGCAGGTGAACTCGTCGGCCTGCTTGGGCAGCACCCGGACGGCCAACTCCTCGTTGGAGAGGTCGGCTCCGGGCAGCTCCATGCCCTCGGCTGCCTCGAACTCGTCGACGTCGACGGTCGAGGTGGACTTGTCGTTCCGGCGGGCCTTCAGTTCCTCAAGGCTGTCCGAATCGACGTCGTCATCGGTCTTGCGTGGGGTGTCGTAGTCCGTTGCCATGTCGCTCTCCCCCTCTGGGTGTGGTTGCGGTGTCTCCAGCGCACGTAACGCGTGAGAGGCCGGACTTGTGCCCGACCTGAGGCGGAGATTTTGCCTCACATCAAGGTCTGTTACTCAATCGACACCCAACCGGATCCTCCAAGAGTGATCGGGTTGGATGGCGATGGGGACCGTACACGATCCGAATGCCGCAGCTCACGGGCGCCACCCCGTGTACTTCCCGTGATCCCGACCCCTGAAAACCCGGACTTTTCCCGGCTTTCCGGAAAGGGGCGCGATCACGGAGAGTTGATGGTCCGAAAATCGTCTCTGTGATCGATCACACACGTTCAACCCGGGAACAGGTCCCGAAAATTCCGCGTAAAGCGAACGACGTGTGTGGTGCCGAATACCTCCTCAGACCGGGAGGGTGACGCGCATCACGAGCCCTCCGCCCTCGCGGGGCTCCGCGATGATACGTCCCCCGTGGGCCCGCGCCACCGACCGGGCGATGGACAGCCCCAGACCGACGCCCTTGTCGCTGCCCGTCCGCTCCTGGCGCAGCCGCCGGAAGGGCTCGAAAAGGTTGTCGATCTCGTACGCGGGGACCACCGGGCCCGTGTTCGACACCACCAGGACCGCCTGTCCCGGCTCGGTCTCCGTCCGCACCTCCACCCAGCCGTCCTCGGGAACGTTGTACCGGACCGCGTTCTGCACCAGGTTCAGCGCGATCCGCTCCAGCAGCACGCCATTGCCCTGGACCACGGCCGGAGCGCGCTCCCCGCGGATCGTCACGCCCTTGGCGTCGGCCTCCGCGCGGGTCTGGTCCACCGCCCGGGTCGCCACCTCCGCCAGATCCACCGGTTTGCGCTCCACGATCTGGTTGTCGCTGCGCGCCAGCAGCAGCAGACCCTCCACCAGCTGCTCACTGCGCTCGTTGGTCGACAGCAGCGTCTTCCCGAGCTGCTGGAGCTCCACCGGAGCGCCCGGATCGGAGAGATGGACCTCCAGCAGTGTGCGGTTGATCGCGAGCGGCGTCCGCAGCTCGTGCGAGGCGTTCGCGACGAACCGCTGCTGGGCGCTGAAGGCCCGCTCCAGCCGGTCCAGCATCTCGTCGAAGGTGTCGGACAGCTCCTTGAGCTCGTCGTCCGGGCCGTCCAGCTCGATCCGCCGGGACAGATCGGAACCGGCCACCTGGCGGGCGGTCCTCGTGATCCGGCCCAGAGGGGACAGCACCCGGCCCGCCATCGCGTATCCGAACGCGAACGCGATGATGCTCAGACCGAGCAGCGCGAACAGGGACCGGCGCAGCAGATCGTCCAGGGCGACCTCGCGCTGGTGCGCGAAGCACTGGGCGACCGCCCTGTTGAACTGCTCACCGGTGCCCTGGCTCGGCAGGTCGCACCAGCTGGTGGTCGGGTTGACCTGGCCTGAAACGATCTTGAACGGCAGATCGTTGCCCGAGTGCAGCGCCTGCGCGGTGAGCAGATAGATGATCGACAGCAGCAGGATCCCCGCGATCAGGAACATCCCGCCGTACAAGAGCGTGAGCCGTATCCGGATCGTCGGGCGCAGCAGCGGGCGGACCGGGTCCCGGGGGTCCCAGGTCGGTTTCGGAGGCGCCGCCGGGGGCGCGGGGGAGGAGGCCACGGATCAGATCCGGTAGCCGGAGCCGGGCACGGTGACGATCACGGCGGGCTCGCCGAGCTTGCGGCGCAGGGTCATCACCGTGACCCGTACGACATTGGTGAACGGGTCGGTGTTCTCGTCCCACGCCTTCTCCAGCAGCTGCTCGGCCGAGACGACCGCGCCCTCGCTGCGCATCAGCACCTCCAGCACCGCGAACTCCTTCGGCGCGAGCTGGATCTCCCGGCCGTCGCGGAAGACCTCGCGGCGGTTGGGGTCGAGCTTGATCCCGGCGCGCTCCAGGACGGGCGGCAGCGGCACGGTCGTACGCCGGCCGAGCGCCCGCACCCGGGCGGTCAGCTCGGTGAACGCGAAGGGCTTGGGCAGATAGTCGTCGGCACCCAGCTCCAGGCCCTCCACCCGGTCCGACACGTCCCCCGACGCCGTCAGCATCAGCACCCTGGTGGGCATCCCCAGCTCGACGACCTTCCGGCACACGTCGTCACCGTGGACGAGCGGCAGGTCACGGTCGAGGACGACCACGTCGTAGTCGTTGACGCCGATGCGTTCCAGGGCGGCCGCGCCGTCGTACACCACGTCGACGGCCATGGCCTCCCGGCGCAGTCCGGTGGCCACCGCATCGGCGAGCAGCTGCTCGTCCTCGACGACGAGTACACGCACGTCGCGATTCCTTCCTCCGAAGCCCGTCATCCATGATCAGGGCAGGTTTTGCGCACTCCTGTGCGCCTCCATCCTGCCCGTTGCGCGGGTAAACCGGCTGTAAGGCGATCCGGCCTCCCCGGACCCCGGAGCGGGGGTGCGTCCGGGCGTCGGGGAATCAACAGGATTCCCGGACGACTTGAGGTTTCTCTGAGGGAAGCCCTGGGGAGGACGAGAAGACACCTTGGGATCACGCCCTGTACGTGGCACACCCCGTATGCGCCACACGGCCGACTGCCCGGCCCGACCGGCAGGAGTGATTCCCCCCCGTCCCCTGCTGCGGCAGCGGGATCCCCACGGCACACCCCCGTGCCACCGACCCACGACGAGGGGGCGTACATGGACGCATTCACCGCAGGACTGCTTCAGCGCATCAAGGCCGCGGAGACCGACCTCACCATGGCCCGCGAGACGGGCGACGACTTCCTGGCGGACGTCGAGCAGGCCGAACTGGACGATCTGCGCCGCCTGGCCGCCGAACACGGCGTGGAGGTCGGCGCCGTCCAGGGCTGACCGCCCGCGGACGCCGACCAGGCCCCGAGACGGAAGACCGGAAACTTTTCCCCAGGACCCCCGTGCCGTCCCCCGCGGCACGGGGGTCCTTCCCGCGCCGCCTCCGGGTGCGGTGCCTTCCGTGCCGTGCTGTCCCGGGTGCCGCCTCGGGCGTCCCGCCGTCCCGTGCCCTCGCGGGCCGGGGCGACCGTGGGGCCCGCGTCCCGCACCCGGCGGGGGCCGCTTCCCCGCGTTCCGGACGCCCGCCGTCCGCGTGTGACGGTGTTCCCGGGCCGCGGACGGGCCCGGGAACACCCCCGGGGCCGCCCCTGCCCGCCGGTGACGGGCTCGTGACGGCTCAGTCGTGCCAGGCGCCGTACTCGTCGAGAAGCGCCTGCAGAGGGCCGAAGACCCCCGGGCTCGCCGCCACCGTGAGGTCGTACGAGGGGCGCTGCCCCGGCCGTCCGCCCGTGACCGCACCGGCCTCCCGGGCGATCAGATCGCCGGCCGCGAGGTCCCAGGGGTTCAGTCCCCGCTCGTAGTAGCCGTCCAGCCGGCCCGCGGCGACGTCGCAGAGGTCGACGGCCGCCGAACCGCTGCGGCGGATGTCCCGCAGCCGGGGGATCAGCCGCTGGGCGACATCCGCCTGGTGGCCGCGTACGGCCGTCACGTAGTTGAAGCCGGTGGCGACCAGGGCCTGGTCCAGCGGGGGCGCGGGACGGCATCCGAGGGGCTTGTCCCCGGCGTACGCGCCGCCGCCGAGCACCGCCCGGCACGTCTCGCCGCGCATCGGGACCGCGACCACCCCCACGACCGTCTCGCCGTCGCGCTCGGCGGCGATGGAGACGGCCCACGTCGGCAGGCCGTACAGATAGTTGACCGTGCCGTCGAGCGGGTCGATGACCCAGCGGACCCCGCTGGTGCCCGCCGTGGCCGCGCCCTCCTCGCCGAGGAAGCCGTCGTGCGGACGGCGTCCGGCCAGGAAGCCGGTGATCAGTTTCTCCGCCGCGATGTCCATCTCGGTCACCACGTCGATGGGGCTGGACTTGGTCGCGGCCACCCCGAGATCGTCCGGGCGGCCGTCACGCAGCAGTGCGCCCGCCCGTTCGGCGGCCTCCAGGGCCAGGGCGAGCAGTTCGGACAGGAGCGGGTCGTTCGTGGCTGTCACGGCGATTCCTCACACGGTCGGATCCCGGCGTACGGACGGGGGCGCGGCAGGGACTCCCGTACGGCACCGGGGGCGTACGGCTCCGTCGTCCGTACACCCGGGGCGTACGACTCTGTCATTCGCGCACCGTCCGGGGCGCACGGCCGGTCACGCACGGTCACCCGCGGGCGGCCGGCGCCCAGGTCATGTCACACACGGTCGTCACGGTCGTCACGCGAACGGGCTGTCCGCGCTCGCCGCCGCGGGCCTCGGGACCCGCCCCGGACAGCAGCCCACCGGGCAGACGTCGTGCGAGGGGCCCAGCGCACCGAGCGCACACCGCGGGGCCGTGGCTCCGCGCTCCGTGGCCGCGCGCTCCAGGAGCAGCTCGCGCACGGCCGCCGCGAACCGCGGATCCGCGCCGACCGTGGCGGACCGCCGCACCGGCAGCCCCAGCTCGGCGGCCTTCGCCGTGGCCTCCGTGTCCAGGTCGTACAGGACCTCCATGTGGTCCGAGACGAACCCGATGGGGATCATCACGGCCGCGGGCGCACCGGAGCCGTGCAGCTCCTCCAGGTGGTCGCAGATGTCCGGCTCCAGCCACGGGATGTGCGGGGCGCCGCTGCGCGACTGGTAGACGAGCCGCCAGGGGTGCTCGACCCCCGTCTCCTCGGTCACGGCCCCGGCGATCTGCCGGGCCACGTCCAGATGCTGCCGCAGATACGCCCCGCCGTCCCCGTGCTCCTCCGCCGGGCCCGACGCGTCGGCCGCCGAGACGGGGATGGAGTGCGTGGTGAAGGCGAGATGGGCGCCGGAGCGGACCTCCTCGGGGAGGTCCGCCAGCGCCTTCAGCACGCCGTCGACCATGGGGCGGACGAAACCGGGGTGGTTGAAGTAGCGCCGCAGCACGTCCACCCGCGGCGGGCGGAGCCCCTCGGCCGCCAGCGCGCCGAGCGCGTCCGCGAGATTCTCCCGGTACTGGCGGCAGCCCGAGTACGAGGCGTACGCGCTGGTCACGAGGACCGCGATCCTGCGGTGCCCCTCCTTGGCCATGTCGCGCAGGGTGTCGGTCAGATACGGTGCCCAGTTCCGGTTGCCCCAGTGGACCGGGAGGTCCAGGCCGTGCTCCGCGAAGTCCTGGCGCAGCGCGTCCAGGAGCGCCCGGTTCTGGTCGTTGATGGGGCTGACCCCGCCGAACAGGTAGTAGTGCTGTCCCACCTCCCGGAGCCGCTCCTTCGGGATACCCCGGCCGGCCGTCACGTTCTCCAGGAACGGGACCACGTCGTCCGGACCCTCGGGGCCGCCGAAGGACAGCAGCAACAGGGCGTCGTAGGGGGCTGGATCGCGCACATCGGACATGACACCGATCCTGCCACCCGCCGTGCGCGGGGGAGCACACCGCCCGCCCCCGCCCGCCCGGAATCGCGCCGCCCGACCGGCCGGGCCCCGCTTCCGGCGGCTCGGCACCGCTCCCGACCCGGACTGTCCCGCCCGGGCCGCGGACAGGGCCCGTGTACGGGGCACCGAAGGGGACGTAATCTGTCAACGCCATCCATACGCCTTACCGGAGTCCCTGTTGCCCAGTCCCTACCGCGCCATCTTCGCCACCCCCGGCAGCAAGGCGTTCTCCGCCGCTGGATTCTTCGGCCGCATGCCCCTGTCCATGATGGGCATCGGCGTCGTCACGATGATCTCCCAGCTCACCGGCCGCTACGGCCTGGCCGGCCTGCTCTCCGCGACGATCGCCCTGTCGGCCGCCGTGATGGGCCCCCAGATCTCGCGGCTGGTCGACCGGCACGGGCAGGCCAGGGTGCTGCGGCCCGCCACCCTCGCGTCGGTCGCCGCCGCCAGCGGTCTGGTGGTCTGCGCCCAGACCGGAGCCCCGGACTGGACCCTGTTCGCCTTCTCCGCCGGGGTCGGCTGCGTGCCGAGCGTCGGGTCGATGATCCGCGCCCGCTGGGCCGCGATCTACCGGGGATCGGCGCGTGAGCTGCACACCGCGTACGCCTGGGAGTCGACCGTCGACGAGGCGTGCTTCATCTTCGGCCCGATCATCTCCATCGGGCTGTCCACCGCCTGGTTCCCGGCCGCGGGCCCGGTGCTGGCCGCGGTGTTCCTCCTCATCGGCGTCTTCTGGCTGACGGCCCAGCGCTCCACCGAGCCCGTTCCGCTTCCGCGCGAGCACCACTCCGGCGCCTCCGCGCTGCGCTCCCCGGGACTCCAGGTCCTGGTGATGACCTTCGTGGCGACGGGCGCGATCTTCGGCGCGGTCGACGTCGTCACCGTGGCCTTCGCGGACGAGGAGGGCCGCAAGGCGGCCGCCAGCCTGGTCCTCGCGGTCTACGCCCTCGGATCCTGTCTCGCCGGGCTCGTCTTCGGCCTGCTCCACCTCAAGGGAGCGGCCGGACGGCGGTGGCTGGTGGGCGTATGTGCGATGGCCGTGAGTATGATCCCCCTCCAACTGGCCGGGAATCTCACGGTTCTGGCCGTCGCGCTCTTCGTCGCGGGGCTGTCCATCGCGCCCACGATGGTGACCACGATGGCCCTCGTCGAGACGCATGTGCCGCGCTCGCAGCTGACCGAGGGCATGACCTGGACCAGTACCGGGCTCGCGGTCGGGGTGGCGCTCGGCTCCGCGGCGGCGGGGTGGGTGGTCGACGCGGCCGGTGCCCGGGCGGGGTACGCGGTGCCGACGGTCGCCGGAGCGGTCGCGGTCGTGGTGGCGTTGCTGGGGTACCGCCGGCTGAACAGGCCGGTGCCGACACGGGAGGGGCGGCGGATCGATGAGCAGGAGCGGCACGACAAGCGCGGCGCGGACCTGGCGTAACTGGGCGGGGAACATCACCGCCCGTCCGGCCCGCGAGGTCTCGCCGGCCTCGCCCGAGGAGGTCGTGGACGCCGTACGGCGGGCGGCCGAGGACGGCCTCACGGTGAAGACGGTGGGGACCGGTCACTCCTTCACGGCGATAGCCGCCACCGGCGGTGTGCTGATCCGTCCCGATCTGCTCACCGGTATCCGGGCGATCGACCGCACGGCGATGACCGTGACCGTGGAGTCCGGCACGCCCCTGAAGCGGCTGAACCAGGTCCTCGCGCGCGAGGGCCTGTCGCTCACCAACATGGGCGACATCATGGTGCAGACGGTCGCGGGAGCCGTCAGCACCGGCACCCACGGCACCGGACGCGAGTCGGGCTCGATCGCCGCCCAGATCACCGCGCTGGAGCTGGTCACGGCCGACGGCTCGCTGCTGACGTGCTCGGCCTCGGAGAATCCGGACGTCTTCGCCGCCGCCCGGATCGGGCTCGGCGCGCTCGGGGTGATCACCGCCGTCACCCTCGCCGTGGAACCCGTCTTCCTGCTGACCGCCGACGAGGGGCCGATGACCTTCGACAAGGTCACCTCGGAGTTCGACGCGCTGCACGCCGAGAACGAGCACTTCGAGTTCTTCTGGTTCCCCCACACCGACAACTGCAGCACCAAGCGCAACAACCGCAGCGCCGGCCCCGCCGATCCGCCCGGCAGACTCGGCGCCTGGATCGACGACGAACTGCTCTCCAACGGCCTCTTCCAGGTGGCCAACTCGGTGGGCCGGGCCCTGCCCCCGGCGATACCGGCCATCGCCCGGCTCGCCGGCCGTGCCTTCTCCACCCGCAGGTACACGGACATTCCGTACAAGGTCTTCACCTCCACGCGCCGGGTGCGCTTCGTGGAGATGGAGTACGCGCTGCCGCGTGAGGCGTGCGTCGCCGCCCTGCGCGAGGTCAGGGCGATGATCGAGCGCTCACCGCTCAGGGTCAGCTTCCCCGTGGAGGTACGGACCACACCCGCCGACGACATCCCGCTGTCCACGGCCTCGGGGCGGGAGAGCGCCTATATCGCCGTGCACCTGTACAAAGGCACACCCCAGCGGGCGTACTTCACCGCCGTGGAGCGGATCATGATCGCGCACGGCGGACGGCCGCACTGGGGCAAGCTGCACTCCCGGGACGCGGAGTACCTCTCCGGCGTCTATCCGCGGTTCGGCGAGTTCACCCGGCTGCGCGACCGGCTGGACCCGGACCGGCGCTTCGGGAACGACTACCTCCGCCGGGTCCTCGGCGACTGACGGGGATCACCGGTCCGCGGTGCCGCCGGGGTCCGTGCCCCTGTCCTGGCCGGTGCCGTCACCGGTGCCGCCCGTCGCGGGGGCGGATGGCGTTACGGGAGGCGCGGACGGTCCGTCCGTACCTTCCGGGGCGGGCGGGGTCGACCCGGTGTCCGGTTCGGCGGGGCGGGAGGGGCTGGGCGCCGGGTCCGAGGGCCGCCCGTCCTGGTCCCGCCCGGGGGCGGGCGAGCGGTCGCCGCCCTGACCGGGAGTCCCGGTCCGCTCCGGCTCCCGCTGCCGGTCGGGCGACTGCGAGGGGGCGTCGGCCGGCTTGTCGTCGCCGCCCCGGACGACCGAGCCGACGGTGGTGCCCTTGCCTCCGTCGAGCCCGGAGCCCGAGAGCAGTTCGAATCCGGTGATACCGGCCATGGCCACCCCGAAGACGACACCGGCGGCGATGAGCGGGCGCTTCCATCTGCGGACACGGGTGCCGTGGGTGGTGGCCTCGCCGAAGACGCCGGTTGTTCCCGGCGACGGGAACACCCGGGTGGGGGTGTCCACGGGGGACGCGATCGGTGCGGCCGCGGCCCGGCGGCCCCTCGGCCGCGCCGGGACCGTGGCCTCGCGCAGCTGCTCGCCCGTACGGCTGAAGAGATGCTGGAACACCGAGCCGCCGCAGGTGGCGACCACGCTGACGACACCGGCTCCGATGATCGTGCCGTAGACGCCGAGCCGGGAGGCGAGCACCGCCGCCGCGACCGCCGCGAGGGCGCTGCCGGCGACTTGCGGGACGCTCAGATCGATACGGCGCTCCCGCTGTTCCGGTCGCTCGCCCCGGTCCCGGTCATCCAGGTCTGCTCCGGTATCCGGCCTCTGATGCATCTTCAGTCCCTGCTTGCCCTTCATCCCTGCTTGCACCCATGAGGGACAAATGAGCGAACTGAATAGTTCCCTTTGGGAAGATTCTGTGAATCAGAACACCCGTAACCCCTGCCCCGGCGGCGAACTGCTGTGCGTGCGGAGAAGTTGGGTGGCGCGGCAGTCCACCCCGATGGCCCGAATGGAGTACTGTGGCGAGCCCTGGGCCTGGGCTCCCTCGCGGGTGTCCGGGCCTTGGGATGGGGGCCCGAAGCGGCGCTCGATCCGGCGGCGCCGTGATACCGCACGGGTATCTGCACGCAGAGTGACCGGGTGGTCACGCTGGGTGGCTAACAGGTAACCGTGCCATAACGGCGATCAAGGGCCTGTGCCCGACACGCCGGGCAACTCGGCAAGGTTGTGGCAGGCTGCACCCGGGCAGGCCACACTCGACTAGCGGAAGCAGCGACGCACAGGTGACGTCGGCAGGCACCACCCGGGAGGTCCCCATGCCCGAACTGCGTGTCGTGGCCGTCTCCAACGACGGCACACGATTGGTGCTCAAGGCTGCGGACAGCACGGAGTACACCCTTCCGATTGATGAACGGCTGCGTGCGGCCGTACGCAACGACCGCGCCCGCCTCGGCCAGATCGAGATCGAGGTGGAGAGCCACCTCAGGCCCCGGGACATCCAGGCCCGCATACGTGCGGGGGCATCCGCCGAAGAGGTCGCCCAGCTCGCCGGAATCCCGGTCGAGCGGGTGCGCCGCTTCGAGGGGCCGGTGCTCGCGGAGCGTGCGTTCATGGCGGAGCGCGCCCGGAAGACCCCTGTACGACGTCCCGGTGAGAACACCGGACCGCAGCTGGGTGAGGCGGTGCACGAGCGGCTGACGCTGCGCGGCGCCGAGAAGGACACCGCGCAGTGGGACTCCTGGCGCCGGGACGACGGCACCTGGGAAGTCCTGCTGGTCTACCGGGTCGCCGGTGAACCGCACGCGGCGAGCTGGACCTACGATCCGCCGCGCAGGCTGGTCAAGGCCGTCGACGACGAGGCGCGCGCGCTCATCGGCGAGACGGACGACACGATCGAGGCGCAGGAGCCGAGTGTTCCCTTTGTGCCGAGGATCGCGCGTCTGCCCAGGGACCGGCCGCTGGACCGCGCTCTCGACCGGCCGTCGGACCGTCCGGCGCCCGGCGGTGGCGCGAGTGCCCCCTCGGGCGGCGCTGACGATCCCGGTCCCGGCGGGGAGCGCGACTCCCTGACGAGTCTCCTGGAGGCCGTTCCGAGCTTCCGCGGCGACATGGTGGTACCGGAGCGACCGGCTCCGCCCGAGCCGGTGCCGGAACCGGTCCAGGAGCCCGAGGCGGAGGAACCGGTCGCCCCAGCGGCCTCCGCGGGTGCGGGCTCGGCGTACGCGGATGTCCTGATGCCGAGGTCGGTGGCGGGCCACCGCGACCGCCTCACCGGTACGACGGACCGCCAGGCGGAGGCGGACGGCGTCCGTCCGGGCCGTCGGGCGGCGGTCCCGAGCTGGGACGAGATCGTCTTCGGGACCCGGCGCAAGAAGCAGGACTGAACGCAGGACCGAACGGAGGGCTCCCCGCCCCGGAGGCGGGGAGTCCGCTCCGTCCCGGGCGGGATCGGCCCGTTGTGTCGCTTTCGGGCGCCCGCGTCGCGCCCCGGCACCCGCCCTACCCGCGGGCGGGGGCGGTTCTACCCGCGGGCGGAGGCGGTCTGCTCACCGTCCCATGCGCCCGAACGGTCACCCGGGGCGGGATTCCGCTTCGTGCGGGCACCTCGCCGGAGACGAGAATCCGGAACCGGTTTCCCGTACGTCTGCCCGTGCCCGTCTACGCCGGTCCGGCCGCGAGCCGCTCCACCCGGTCGTGCAGCCACTCCACATGGTGCTCCGACTCCGGCTTCATCAGCACACTGCGCAGGACGCGTCCGCCGTCCGCGTCCGCCGCGACCTTCGGGTGGCGGGCGGCGAAGGCCTCCGCCGAGGCGCGGAGGGTGGAGAGGAAGACCGGGTCGTCCTGCGACATGCCCTGCCGCAGCATCCGTTCCGACGCCGCGTCGACCGTGGAGAGCGCGGCCGGCTCCACGCGGGGGAAGAAGGAGACGATGTCGAGCTCGGGGGGCTGGTAGACCTCCAGCACCTCCGAGGCGTCGATCAGCTCCGCCCAGCGCAGCGCCGCCCGGCGGCCCGCGGCGAGGACCTGGCCGAGGCCGTCCCGGGTGGGCGGCAGCAACTGGAACGTGAGCCAGAGAGCGGCGGCCGACGCACCGGCGCGGGAGCACTCCAGGCTGATCTCGCCGAGGTGGAGTTCCGTCGACGTGAAGTACGTGTAGGGGGAGTCGTGGAGATAGAAGCGGCCCACCTCCGGGTCGGCGAAGACCACCGCACCGCAGCCGTACGGCTGGAGCCCGTGCTTGTGGGGATCGACCACCACCGAGTCGCACTGTGCGACGGCCCGCCAGGGCGCGTCCGGCAGCCCGGCCGGGCCGTCCGCGCCGGCCAGCAGGGTGAAGAACCCGCCGTAGGCCGCGTCCACATGGATCCGTACGCCGTACTTCTCCCGCAGGGGCAGCGCCCGGTGTACGGGGTCGATCGCGCCGAGGCCCGTGGTGCCGGCGGTGAGGACGACGGTACCCACCCGGCCCGTGCGCAGCAGCTCCTCCAGGGCGTCGAGATCCATCCGGCCCCGGTCGTCCACCGGCACGGCATGGCCCTCGACGCCGAGAACCGAGCACATCCGGCCATGGGTGTAGTGGGCCTCGGTGCTGTACGCGACGCCCTGGCCGGGGTGCAGTTCACGGGCGACGAAGAGGGCTTCGAGATTGGCGACGGTGCCGCTGGTGGTGAGATGCCCCAGATGGGTGGTGAAGCCGAACATGGCCGCCAGCTGCCGGACGACCTCCTTCTCCATCTCCGCCGTCGCCGGACCGCCGTCCAGGGCGTGGTTGTTGGGGTTGATCAGCATCGCCGTGGTGTAACCGACCACGGCGGCCGGATGCGGGGGTTTGAGCATCTGGCCCGCGTAACGGGGGTGGAAGAACGGATAGTTGTCCTTGAGCCGCTCGGTGAACTCGCCGAAGACCTCCGCGAATCTCGTGTCGTCCACGGCGAGCGACGGATGCGTTCCGTACGGGCCGAAGTCCGCCGCCCACCGCTGCTGGGAGCGGGCGGCTTCGCGGAGCCAGTGCTGAAGGTCCATGATCGTCCGATCTTCCCTCGAAGGTGTGGTTTGGGGAGAGGGTCAGAGCATGCGGGCGTACTCGTGGAACTCCCAGTCGGTGACCGCGCGTTCGAAGCGTGAGAGCTCCTCGCGCTTCAGGGCGGCGAAGACCTCGGTGAACCGGGAGCCGAGCGCGTCGGCGAGTGCTTTGTCCTGGTCGAGGGCGGTGAGGGCGTCACGGAAGGTGGCGGGGAGCACCGTGCTGTGGGGATCCATGGAAGGGGGAGGGATGAGATCGCGTTCGATTCCGTCCAGACCGGCCGCCAGGAGGGCGGCGACGACGAGATACGGATTGGCGGCGCCGTCGGCGACGCGGACCTCGATCCGGGTCCCGGAGCCCCGCTCCGGAGGTATACGGACGTAGGCGGTCCGGTTGTCGTGGCCCCAGTCGGCCGTGGTGGGTGCGAGGGAGTCCGCCGAGGCCAGCCGCTTGTAGGCGTTGACGGTGGGGTTGAGGACGGCGGTGAGCGCGGGCGCGTGTTCCAGGACGCCCGCCAGGAAGGACCGCCCGATGCCGCTGAATCCGTCGTCGGCGTCGGGGGCCGCGAAGAGATTCCCGCCGTCCGCGTCCACCAGCGACAGATGGACGTGCTGTCCGCTGCCCGCCTTGCCGGTGAACGGCTTGCCCATGAAGGTGGCCCGCAGTCCGTGCCCCACCGCGATCTCCTTCACGGCGTGCTTGAAGAGGAAGGCCCGGTCGGCGGCGTCCAGGGCGGGACCGTGGGTGTGGTTGATCTCGAACTGCCCGCCGCTGAACTCCTGGTTCCCGGTCAGCACTCCGAGCCCGAGCGCATGGCACTCCCGGATCAGCAGGGGCAGCAGCAGACCGGGGTCGTGGGCCGCGCCGACGGTGTAGCCGGCGGTGTCGTGGTCGGAGTAGCCGCGCCAGCCCAGGGGTGCGGCCGGCTCCGGAGCCAGTAGATAGAACTCCAGCTCGGGCGCGGCGACGGGGTGCAGGCCCCGGCGGGTCAGCCGCTCGACCTGGCGGCGCAGCAGACCGCGCGGGTCCAGCTCCAGCGGTGCGTGCGCGTCGGTGGAGTCGAGGAGGTCGGCCAGGACGTACGCGGTTCCGGGTGCGTAGCCGGGGACGGCGAGGGTGCCCGGGTCGATCCGGGCGCGGGCGTCGGGCCAGCCGCCGCCCGAACTCTCGGACACCTCCAGGGGGTTGCCCGCGAGGCCGGTGACCAGGACGGCCTGGCAGAAGGAGAGCCCCGGCCCGGCGAACCGGGTCAGCTCGCCGATGTGGACGTCCTTGCCGCGGGCCACTCCGTGCAGATCGCTCCACAGCACACGGACGAGGTCGACGCCCCGGGCGGTGAGCTGGTCGGCGAGGGCGGCGAGCCCGTCCGGGGCGCGGTTGCCCGGAGCGGGGGCGCCCTGGGCCCGGCCGTTCGCGCGGTGATCCGGGGCGGGGGAGCCCGGGCGGCCCGGGCCACCCGGGGTGTGCCCGTCGGGGGCGGGGTCGCCAGGGCAGCCGGGGCCGTCCGGGGCGCGGTCTCCTGGCGCGCGGTCCCCCGGGGTGGCCGGTTTGTCCGGGGTGGGTTCGCCCGGGGTCGGGGTAGCGGGTTGCTCCGGGGCGCGGTCGCTCGGGGCGGGGGTGGCGGGTTGCTCCGGGATGGGTTCGCCCGGGGCGGGGCGGTCGTGGTCGGTCGTCGTGTTCCCGGACGGGGCGGGGGTCCCGGGGAGATCGGGGGCCGCAGAGGTGGGAGTGCCCGGGGCAGGGGGGCCGCCCGGGCCGGAGGGCGGTGCGGGGAAGTGGCGGTCGGACACGGCGTGCTCCATTCCGGCTCGTCCGGGCGGCCCATGGTCCGTCCAGCGGCCGGTCCGGGTCGGTTCGGCGGGGCTGTCCGGCTGTCCGGATGTTGCTGACAGTGCTTCAGAGGTCTGTTTGGGGTCAAACGTATGGCGTGTTTCCCCGGACGGGCAAGCCTTGTGCGCGCTCTGTTCGCGGGCGCTGTTCCCGGGGTTGACGACAGGTGTCCGGCCATGTTGATTTGGATCCAAACGAATAAGGAGGCGCCGTGCCCCCGACCTATGGTTACTTCCACCCCAGGACGGCGACGGGCGACTCGTCGCTGATCCCCGCACCGCCGTGGCGCTACTCCGGGGACCTCCTCACGATCGAGTACCGCACCGACCCGGCGAGGGTGCGGGAACTGCTGCCCGAGCCGCTGGAGCCGGCCGGGGAAGACCCCGGAGCGGTCGCTCTCATCTGGGCGGACTGGCAGTCCTGCTCCGACTCGCGCGCGGAGCTGCTCGACCCGGTGCGTGCCCAGTACAAGGAGGCGTTCGTGGTGGTTCGCTGCGGCTTCCGGGGCCGGACGTACTCCCGTTGTGTCTACATCTGGGTCGACAAGGACTTCGCGATCGCCCGCGGGCTGCACCAGGGTTACCCGAAGAAGCTCGGCTCCATCCACCAGACCCGGCCCCATCCGTACGGCCCCGCCCCGCGGATCGAGCCCGGCGCGCGCTTCGGCGCGACGCTCGCTGCGGCGGACCGGCGGCTGGCGCAGGCCGTTGTCACCCTGCGGGAGCCCTCCGCGACCGGCGGCTTCGTCAACGGTCACCCCATGGCCCACCACCGTCGGCTCCCGTCCATCGAGAAGGGCCGGGGCCCGGCCCTCGACGAGCTCGTCGAGTCGGGCGCGGCACAGTTCGAGGCGGGGCAGGCATGGCGCGGTGACGCGGAGCTGGAGCTGTTCGCATCGCCGACGGAGGAGCTGGCCCGGCTGGAGATCCATGAGCCGATAGCCGCGTACTTCCGGCAGGTGGGTGTGGTCTGGGACGGCGGACGTGTGCTGGAGCGGTCGGGGGCGACGCGTGCGGCGCGGTGATCCGGGGCGGTGGGCGCGGGCCCTCGCGGGCCCCTGCCCCCGAATCCCCGGTCCGCAGTCGCCGGACGGACCGGATCGTGGCCACCGCCGGGCCCGCCCGGCACATGACTTCACCCCCCGGCACATGACTTCACCGAGGAGCGCCGCACCATGACCCCCAGGACCACCGTGGCGGGTGTGCCCGTCGACACCCGCCACTACATCGACGGGCAACGGATCGCCTCCGCCCGGACCTTCGCCGATGTCTCACCCGTCGACGGCCGCCCGCTCGGCGAGATCGCGCGCGGCACCGCCGCCGAGGCCGACGCGGCCGTGGCCGCGGCGACGGCCGCGTTCCCGGGCTGGGCCGCGACCGCGAGAGCCGAGCGCGCCCGGGTCCTGCGGGCGATCGCCGACGGCGTCGACAAGCGCCTGGAAGACCTCGCTCTCGTCGAGACACACGACAACGGCGCGCTCCTGCGCTCCCACCGCCGGGGTGTGATGCCCCGGGTCGCCCACAACTTCCGCTTCTTCGCGGACCGGCTGCTCTCCCTCGGCCAGGAGGACTTCACCACGCGGGGTCACACCAACCACGTGTCCTGGGACCCCGCCGGCCCCTGTGCGCTGATCACGCCCTGGAACGCACCCCTGATGCTCGCCACCTGGAAGATCGCCCCCGCGCTCGCCGCCGGCAACACCGTGGTGCTCAAGCCCGCCGAATGGTCCCCGCTGACCGCGTCGCTGCTCGCGGACGTCGCGGCCGGGGCCGGACTGCCTCCCGGCGTCCTGAACGTCGTCCAGGGGTACGGCTCCGAGGCGGGTGCCGCGCTGGCCGGGCATCCGGATGTGCGCCGGATCAGCTTCACCGGCTCGGTCGCCACGGCCCGTACGATCACCGCCGCGGCCGCGGCCCATCTCACCCCCACCAGCCTTGAACTGGGCGGAAAGTCCCCCCTGCTGGTCTTCGCCGACGCGGACCTCGATCTCGCCGTGGACCTGGCGGTCGAGCAGTACGACAACGCCGGACAGGTCTGCCTCGCGGCGACCCGCCTCCTCGTGGACGAACGGATCGCGCAGGAGTTCACACGCCGGTTCACCGAGCGGGCGGCCTCCCTCGTACAGGGCGATCCGCGCGAAGAGTCCACCGACATCGGCCCGGTCGTCCATGCCCGCCAGCTCGCGAGGATCGACGGATTCGTCCGGCGGGCCCTCGCGTCCGGGGCACGGGCGGTGATCGGCGGCGGGCCCCACACCGCTCTGGGCGGTCTGTACTACCGCCCCACCCTGCTCACCGATGTCGCCCAGGACAGCGAGATCGTGCAGGAGGAGGTCTTCGGGCCCGTACTGACGCTTCAGACCTTCCGTACGCAGGAGGAGGCGGTCGCCCTCGCCAACGACACCCGCTTCGGGCTCGCCGCCACCGTCGTCACCGGGGACCGTGAGCGCGCCGACCGGGTCACCGCACAGCTGGTGGCGGGCACGGTGTGGGTCAACTGCTTCTTCGTACGGGACCTCCGGGCGCCGTTCGGCGGCTCCCGCCTCTCCGGCGTCGGCCGCGAGGGCGGCACCTGGAGCTTCGACTTCTACTGCGACGTCAAGAACACCGTGACGGCGCCCGGGGGATGGCGGGACCATGGGTGAGATCACCGGCGCGGGACTGCTCTCGCACGTCCCGACCATCGTGCTCCCGGAGGCCGACCGGCGCGCGCTCAACGGCGGCCGTGAGATCACCCTCGTCACCGGTCTGCGGGAACTGCGCCGGGACGTCTTCGAACGGTCCGACTACGACACGGTCGTCGTCCTGGACTCGCACTGGGCCACCACGGTCGAGTTCGTCGTCACCGCCCACGGCCGCCGTGCCGGGCTGTTCACCTCCGAGGAACTCCCGCGCGGGATGCGGCGCATGCCGTACGATTTCCCCGGCGATCCCGAGCTCGCCCGCAACGTCGCCCGGTTCGCCGGGAAGCACGGCACCTGGATCACCGCGATCGACGACCCGTATCTGCCGATCCACTACGCCACGCTCAACCTGTGGAAGTTCCTCGGCGAGGGTCTGCCCGACCGGCGCTGGGTCAGCATCGGTGTCTGCCAGACCGGTGACCCGGAGGACCATCTTCGCCTCGGCCGCGCGCTCGCCGACGGGATCGCGGCGACCCCCGGCCGACGGGTGCTGCTGATCGCGTCCGGCGCGCTCTCCCACACCTTCTGGCCGCTGCGCGAGCTGCGCGACCACGAGTCCGGGGACCCCTCCCACGTCTTCACCGCCGAGGCCGCCGACGCCGACCACGAGCGCATCGCCTGGTTCACCGAGGGGCGTCACGGCGAAGTCCTGCGGACCGTGCCGGAGTTCGCCCGGTTCAGGCCCGAAGCCGGGTTCTCCCACTATCTGATGCTGGCCGGCGCGCTCGGCGAGGAGCGCTGTACGGCCAAGGGCCGCCAGTACGGGGAGTACGAGAACGCCATCGGCACCGGCCAGGCGCATCTGTGGTTCGACCGCCCGGCCACCGGCTGGACCGGGGCCGCGACCGGCACCCGGGCCGCTTCCCGGAATCAGGAGGGCTGACCGCCATGACCGAGTACCGCCGTGTCCTTCTCGACGGCGCCGTCGTCGAGACCGTCCGGGAGGGCGGCGAACTGGTCGCCCGCGACGGCCGCCGTGTTCCGGCCGAAGGGGCCACCCATCTGCCGCCCGTTCTCCCTTCCAAGATCATCGCGGTCCATCTCAACCACCGCAGCCGTGTGGACGAGTTCCGGATCGGGCTGCCGGACACCCCCACCTACTTCCACAAACCCGTCTCGTCGCTCAACGCGCACGGTGGCGCGATCGTCCGGCCCGAGGGCTGTCACTGGCTCAACTACGAGGGTGAGATCGCCGTTGTCATCGGCCGCACCTGCCGCAACATCGCACCGGAGGAAGCGGGTGAGTACATCGGCGGCTACACCCTCGCCAACGACTACGGCCTGCACGACTTCCGCGACACGGACGCCGGCTCCATGCTGCGCGTCAAGGGATCCGACACCCTCTGCCCGCTCGGCCCCGGACTGGTCACGGGCTGGGACTTCCGGGGCAAGCGGCTGCGTACGCTGGTCAACGGCGAGGTGGTCCAGGACGGTTCGACCGACGAGATGCAGTGGGACATGCACTATCTCGTCGCCGACATCGCCCGCACGATCACCCTCGTACCCGGTGATGTCCTGCTCTCCGGTACACCCGCCGGTTCACGGCCCGTACGGCCCGGGGACGTGGTGGAGGTGGAGGCGGAGGGACTCGGCAGGCTCAGAAACCACGTCGTCGCCGGCCTGGCGGGCATCCGTACGGATGTCGGCGCACAGCCCACCGCGTCGGAGGAGGTGCTCTCGACGGCGCTCGGCGGGGACTGGGAGTTCCGGGGGATACGCCCGCCGAGACGGTAGGGGCGGGGCCGAGGCCGGGGCGGGCCGGTCGGCGGTGACCGCGGGGCCGCTCCGGGGGCGGCCGCAGGGAACCCGTTGCCTCAGGCCGGTCGTCGCCGCCGGCCGGTCGGTCGGCGCGAGCGTGTTCCCGTAGCCCGTAGCCCGTAGCCCGCGGCGGGGGTCCGTCATCGTGAGCCCGTCGCCGCTCCTATCAGCGCGTCGAAGATCCGCTGCTGCGCGGGATCGTTGTGCGCGGTGTCCTCGGGGTGCCACTGGACGGCCGTCAGCCAGCCCTTCGCGCCGACGAGTTCCAGGGCCTCGGGGGTGCCGTCGGCGGCCCGGGCGGTGATGCGCAGCCCGTCGCCGAGCCGGTCGATCCGCTGGTGGTGGTAGCAGGACGCCTCCGCCTTCTCGCCGCCGACGATCCGGGAGATCCGGGAGCCGGGCCGCAGGGTCACCGGGTGGATCATCTGGCGGTGCTCCGCCCCGGGACCGCCCATGTCCTGGCAGAGCGACCCGCCGAGCACGGTGTTGAGGACCTGGAGCCCCCGGCAGACGGCGAGCAGGGGGATCCCCGAGCGCAGGGCCTGGCGGGTGACCTCGAAGTCGAAGCCGTCCTGCTCGTCGTTCATGTCGTACAGCCGCTCGTGCCGGTCGTCGTCGGCGGCGTAACGGTGCGGGGAGATGTCTCCGCCGCCCGGCAGCAGGACTCCGTCGAACCGGCTCAGCCGGGCGGCGACGTCGGCCGCGTACGCGAACCCCCCGGGGGCGTACGGGTGGATGGTGACGGGCTCGCCGCCCGCCCGCCACACCGCCTCGACGAGCGCGCGGGCGCTGACCTCGGCCGCGTACCGCAGGGCGGAGGCCGCGGCGGAGAAGCGGGCGGGTATCGCGATGAGGGGTCTCGGAAGGGTCACAGAGGATCCAAGTCGTGTTCGGTCACATGGTGTTCGGGACGGAGTGCTGCTCCAGGGCGCGGGAACCTTGTGGGTGTGGCGCGGTGGGTCCTCGGGGGATGGTCAGTCACCCCGGATATGATTTGAGGTCAAACGATAAACGGGAATCGTATGGTGTGACTCGATCGATGGGCAAGGGTTCCGCACGGTCTGCGGTGGCCGGGTCGTCGCGAAGAGGGCCGCGGACCCGGACACGCACCCGGACCTGGGTGCAAAACCCGGGCAAAAAGGCACGAACGCGAACCCGGACGCGGCACCCACACCAACACGGGCACGAACGCTGGCACGAACACGAACACGGGCACGGATCCGACCCGGGCGCACCGGAGCGCCGAGGCTATGACGCGCCCCCGGGGATCAGGTCGCCGGGCCCTGCCCGGACGCTGCCGGACCCGAGTTCTTCCTGCCCGACGGCCGTCGCCGTTCGGACGGCTCCTCCCGGGCACGCTTCCCGGTGTCCCGGGCGCGCCGCCCGCTGCGGCGGGGGACCGGGGGCTCGCCACCCAGCAGATCCGCGCGGCGCTCCTCGCCGTGTGTCTCGATCTGTACGACCACCTGCCGCAGCGCGTCCGCCGTCCGGCGGCACTCCTCGTCGGTGAGCCGTCCGGCGACGAAGTCCTCCTCCGCGTTGAACTCCGGGAACAGCCTCCCCATCAGCGCTTCGCCCTCGTCGGTGAGCGCCAGCAGTACCCGGCGCCCGTCGGAGGGGTGCTCCGTACGGCTGACCAGGCCACGGGACTCCAGCGTGCGGGCGACACCCGTCAGCGTGCCCTTGGAGATGCCCGCCTCCTCGGCAACCAGACGCGTCTCCATCTCGCCCCAGATCCAGACGACCCACAGCACCACGAAACCGGTCCAGGTCAGATCGGAGCCGCGCAGTACGGAGTTCTCCACGTGCTGGCGCACGGCCGCCGCCGCGCGGTGGATGTTGCCCACCATGGCCATCTGGTCGTGCCTGATCGGGGTGTCTCCCAGTTTTGCCCGGATCATTCGCTCCGTCTCGGCAATGGGTCGCTGAGCAGGCACGAACCCTCCTCTGACTGAAGACCGACCATATCGTTCGGGTTCAAATCATAGGTGTCTCCCGTTGGTGGCGGCCGGAGGGCGGCCGGTGGGCCGGAGGAGGGGCCGGTCCCGCCGGTGCGGGCCGGATTCGCCGGGGCGGGTGAATGCCGCCTCGGTGGAGTGCGGATTCCGTCGGGTGGAGGCGTGGACGGATGGGCGTCTCCGGCCGGTTGCGGCGAGGGCCGGCACGGGTCCCGCGGCCGGGCGGGGCGTGGAAGTGCCCCCGATCCGGTGGAGTCCAGAGCGTTCGGGCCCGGTGCGAGCCGAACCCGGCCCATCCGGACGGGGGGAGTCCGAATGGGCCGGGACCGGGTGGTCACCGGAGCCTGCCGGACCGAGTGAGGACCGCAGGCGCCGGAACCGGCTGGGTGCGGCAGGCGGAACGTGCCGTACCGCACGGGGCGGGTACGGACGCGAGTCGGTGCCGACGCAGGTGAGCGCGGCGCCACCCAGTACGGATGAGGCACGCGCGACCGGGTACGGATGAGGGCGGGACCGGACGCGGGCCGGTGCCGATGCGGCGCTCAGGCCCGGCGAGGTGTCACCAGCCGTGCCGCACGCGCCTCCTTCTCCGCCTCCTGCCACAATCGGCGCAGCATCCGCGCCCGCTCGGCGGGCCGCATCCGCGAGATCGCGATCTCGGCGCAGGCGACGCCGTCGGTCCACGGCATCGTCACCACGGCCCGCTGCCGCGGAACGGCCGACAGCGCGGCCGACTGCTGCACGGTCTGCCGGAGCCGGGAGTCGGCGGCCCGGGTCTCCCCGGTCCTGGACTCGGAGGCGGCGGCCCGCGCGTCGGCCCGCTGCTTCTGCTGCTGCGGGCTGAGCCGGGAGAGATTGCGCACATGGACGACCTTCCGGCGCCCCGCGAGCAGATCGGCCTGGAGCTCGGGACCGAGTTCCAGTACGGAGAGCTTGGAGGAGATCGTCGACTGGGCGATGCCGAGGCGCTTGGCCGCCTTGTTCTGAGAGCCGTAGAACTCGACGAGCTTCTTCAGCGCGTGGGCCTGTTCCAGGGGGTTCATGTCATCACGATGGACATTGGCGACAAACGCGGCTTCGAGCAGTGAGCGGTCGGTGGAGACCAGCGCGTCGTCCACACTCACGCGGACATGGGTGAGACCGGCGAGCCGGGCGGCTTCGAGACGGCGGTGACCGTCGACAACGATGTAGCGCGCCTGCGGATCGAGCTCGACCGCGCGCCCCGGCCGCTCCCGTACATAGGCTTCGACGGAGGCGACGGTGATGGCGTTGACAAGGCCGATCTCTCGGATGCTGGTGGTCAGCGGCTGGAGGTCTCTCAGCGCCTCGCGCGGGTTGTCCGGATTCTGGCCGATCCAGGCCAGCGGGAGCGCGGACGGCTGCAGGGCGCCGGCTTCGGCGTGAAAGCGAGTGCGGTCGATCCGGTCGTCGATCTTGGACATCTCGGAGGACATGCTGATGGACACCTTCCTCTTGCCTGCCGCCCGAGCCCCCCGTGTTGAGCCCGAGCAGGCTGGCAAAGTCCCAGAAATCACCGGCCACGGGCTGGCCAAGTACTTGCCAGACGCTTGCCATGGAGCCGGGTGATTGCGGAGGATTCACCGCATGACCGGTGGGGGAATGCGGTTTCGTGTCCTGGGGGGCCTGGAGTGGCTGTCCCATGGGGGTTCCCTACGGATCGGGCGTCGTCGCGAGCGCTTGCTGCTCGGCCTGCTGCTCCTCGACATCGGCCGGGTGGTTCCCGCTCACCGGCTGATCGATCTGCTCTGGGACGAGGGGCATCCGCCCACGAGTGCGCGCGGCAGCCTCCAGGTGCATGTCTCGCGGCTGCGCGGGCGCTTTCTGGAGGAGGGGGCCGAGCAGCACGGCTTCGCCCTGCTCAAAGGCAGTGACGGATACATGGTCGACGGCGATCCGTGCGCCGTCGACCTGCACAGATTCCGTACGTCGCTCCAGCGGGCGGAACGCACGGACAGCCATGCCGAGAGGCTGCGCGTGCTGGAACTCGCCCTTGCCGACTGGGGCGGTCCCGTGCTGGCCGGTACCGCGTCGGACGGCCTGGTCCGCCGCCTCGGAACCGGATTCGACGAGTCGTATCTCTCCGCCATCACCCAGCGCGCCGAGGCGCGGCTCGCCCTCGGCCAGCGCGAACTCGTCCTGGAGGAGCTCGCCCGCGCCACGGCGGAACACCCGCTCCACGAACGCCTCGCCATGCTCCGCATGATCGCTCTCTACCGCGCCGACCACCGCGGAGAGGCGCTGGAGGTCTACAGCGAGACCCGTGCCCGCCTGGCGGAGGACCTGGGCCTCGACCCGGGCGCGGACCTGCGGCGCGTACAGAACATGATCCTGCACGCCGATCCCCGGCTGCTGGACGACGCCGTCGTGCCGGGGACCGAGCGAGGCCGGGCGCCGGCCGGGCGCAGGCCCGGCGCGGTCCACGGGCTGCGGCACGACCGCGACCTGTGGCCGGAGCCGGAATGGCCCGAATCGGACCGGCCGGTTTCGGCCACGCGCCCCCGCCCTGATCCGCGTCCCGAGTCGGAGCAGCCGCCGGATCCCGGGCGCACATCACCCGCGGCCCGCGCGGGGGCGGGCACCGGCACGGCGACGGACCGCGGCGCGCAGGGGGGCGGGACTTCCGGCGCGCGGGACACACTCCTTTCGGTAAGCGCTTCCCCGAAGGGCGTGCCCGGCCCCGTTCCGGGCCGTCCCGAGGCCGAGTCCGTACAGCGCCAGTCCAGAACCGGTGCGTTCATCGGCCGGGCACAGGAACTGGAACAGCTCACCGCGCTCGCCGCCGAGGCCCGCGGCGGCTCCGGCGTCCTGATGATCGTGGGACCCGCGGGCAGCGGGAAGACCGCGCTCGCGCTCCAGTGGTGCCGGGGTTCCGAGGACGCCTTCGGCGACGGCCAGCTCTTCCTCGACCTGCGCGGACACAGCCATGAGACCCCGATGAAGCCCGGGGAAGCGCTGTCCGGGCTGCTGCGCGCGCTCGGCGTCCCGTACCAGGACATCCCGCGTGACCCGGCCGACATGGCGGAGCTGTACCAGCGCACCCTGGCCGACCGCCGGGTCCTCATCGTCCTCGACAACGCCGAATCGGCCGACCAGGTACGCCAGTTGCTGCCGTACGACTCCGGCTGCCTCGCCCTGGTGACCAGCCGCAACCGCCTCGGCTCGCTGATCGTGTCGCACGGCGCGTCCATGCTGCCGCTGCGCCCGCTGGCCTCCGGCGACGCCGAGGACCTGGTCCGCAGCGTGGTCGGCGCGCGCCGGTCCCTCGCCGAGCCCGAGGCGCTGGCCGACCTCGTCGCCATCTGCGGCCGCAGCCCCCTCTCGCTGCGGATCGCGGCGGCGAATCTCGCACTCCACCCCGACAGCCGGATAGCCGACCACGTCCGGGAGCTGCGGTCCGGCAATCCGCTGGAGAGCCTGACGGTCGCGGGGGACCCCGACTCGGCCGTACGCAGAGCCTTCGAGCTGTCCTACCGGCGGCTCGAACCGGAGGAGAGGGACGCCTTCCGGACGCTGGGCCTGCTGCCGGGGCCCGCGACGACAGTGGCCGCCGTCGCGGCGCTGCTGGGGCGTTCGGTCGCCTCCGCCGTCCATGTGCTCGACCGTCTCTTCGCCGAGCACCTGGTGGAGCGCGTCGGCCAGGACCGGCTGCGGCTCCACGACCTCATCTGGTGGTACGCACGGCTGCTGGCGGACGCCGCGGAACCCGCCCCCGCCCACCGGGACGCCCGACGGCGGCTGCTGAGCTGGTACGCGGACTCGGCGGACGACGCGGCCCGCTGTCTGTATCCGCAGATCCTGCGGCTGGACGTCGAGCCGGTGGATGCGCAGGCGCGCCCCGCCAGGTTCGACGATCCGCAGGTCGCCGCGGACTGGTTCGACGCCGAGCACACCCATCTCGTCCGGCTGATCGTGACCGAGTCGGAGGCCCAGCAGCAGGCAGGGCAGCCGGCGGGGGCGGAGCCGCGACCGGAGGAACGGGCCGGGGAGCCGGCCGGGGAACGGGCGGGGACGCGCGCGGAAGGACAGCGGCCGGAGGGCGGTGCCGACGGCGCCGGAGCCGCCTCCGGCGCCCGTAGTGCCCCCGTATCGTGTACGACTTCCGGTCCGGGACCCGTTTCCCCTCCGGGCCCGGAGAACGGGACCGGCGGCGAGCCGAACCCGACCGTCTGGATACTCGCGGACACCCTCCGCGGCTACTACTGGCTCCGCCACAACACCGACAACTGGACGACCGTGGCCTCCGTCGCGCTGCGGGCCGCGCATCACGCCGGTGATTTCCGGGGCCAGGCCGCCGCCCACCAGAGTCTGGGGCTCGTCAGCTTCACCATGGGCGATCTGGAGCGGAGCCGGAGCCACTTCCAGCAGGCCATCCAGCTGGCGCGGCGGGCGGGCTGGGGTGCCTGCGAGTCGGTCGCCCTGTCCAATCTGGGCGGTGTCTCCTCCGACCTCGGACTGCTGAGCGAGGCGGCCGAGTACTACGACCGGGCCATCAGGCTCGACCGCAGGCTGCGCCGGACACCGTCCCAGACGCTGCTGGGACTGGGTGAGGTACTCCACGGCATGGGCCGCCTCCGGGAAGCGGAACGGCTGTGCAGGCGCGCGCTCGCGCTCTCCCACCAGCTCTCCGCGCCCGACAGCATCTCCCAGGTCAGCTGCACCCTGGCCACGATCTCCCTCGACCTCGGAGAACTGGTCGAGGCACAGGACCTGGCCACCACCGCCCGCCGGGGCTTCGAGGCCATCGGCAATCTCGCGGGCGAGGCCCAGGTGCACAGCGTCATCGCCATGATCGGCGCGGAGGCGGGCGACGGCCACGGCGCGCTGCGGGCCGCGCTGAGCGCGTGCCGGCTCAGCCGGAGATCGGGCCGGCCGCACCTCGGGCTGGACGCCATGATCGCCATGGGACACGCCCGCTACCAACTCGGCCAGTACGAGCGGGCCTTCGAGCACTTCCGTATCGCCCGCCGGACCGCCGAGGAGATCGGCCATCTCAAGGGCCGCATCATGGCCCTGCTCGGCCTCGGCGTCTGCGCGGTCAGGGGCCGCAGACCGCTGGAGGGGCTGTGTTACGCCGCCGACGCGCTGACGCTCGCTCAAGAGTCCCAGCTACGGCTCCAGGAGGGCAGGTCGCAGGCCGTCATCGCACTGGCGCAGGCCGCCTGCGGCGACCCGGAGGCGGCGGAGCGTGCCGGGCGGCTGGCCGAGGACATCTACGCCGACACCGGATACCGGCCGCTGCACTCGCCGTTCGGCCGTCCGATGGAGGGTCTGCATCCCGCTGACGGATATGTCGAGTTGTCGCTTCCCTGAGGGTATTTCGTACGGATCTCGCCGTGCTCTCCCCGGCCGGCGGAAGACCCCTGCCACCGGGCCACCGGAGCCGGGTGCCGGTCGCGCCGTGCTCCGGGGCGCGCCGGGAGAACGGGCAGAGGGCCCGTAGCGGAAGGAACCGGACCGAGAGCCCGGTGGCCGATACGTGCGCGGCCCACCCGTGTCGCTGTTGGGCCGAACGGGTGAGGAGCGCCAGGATGGACGTATGAGTAGGTACGAGAGGTACGACGTCACCGACGAGCAGTGGGAGGGCCTGGCGCAGGTCGTCCCGTTGCGCGGCCGCGACGAGTGGCCGTCGAGGGTCGACCACCGCACCGTCCCCCAGGACTACGCGGCCGCCGAACAACGCCGATTTGTCGTTCTGAGGGTGCAGGTCTTCGCCGACGCGCGCGAGGTCGCCGAGTACCTCATCGCCCAGATCCCGGTGCTGCTCGATCTCACGAGCGCGGACGGCGATGTGGCCAAGCGCATCCTGGACTTCAGCAGCGGTGTCGTCTTCGGTCTCGGCAGCGGGATGCACCGGGTGGACCGGAATGTGTTCCTCCTGGCGCCGGCCGGAACGGAGGTCGAGGGGATCGCCGCGGCGACGGGCACCTTCCAGCGCCCCGTTCCCCGTAACTGAGGCTTCGCGACCGGGGCTTCCCACCATCCCGTCGCCCGTTCGTAGGAAGCTCTCCGAGGCGGAACGGTTCGGCGGCGCCGGTGCTGCGTACCGTCCGGATCATGGACAAGGACTCTCCGGCGGGCGGTGTGCGCGGCACCCGCCCCACGGTCACCGAATTACGGCTCTCCGCGTTCCGGAACCACCGCGGCGCGGCCTTCCCCCTCACTCCGCTGACGCTGTTCGCCGGTACCAGCGGCAGTGGCAAGTCGAGCGCGCTCCAGGCGTACGAGGCCCTGGCGCGGCTGGCCGCGGGCGACGGGCTCCGGGACGCCTTCCCCGAACCGGAAGCCTGCGTTCCGGAGTGGGCGGGCGCGGACGCCGAGGGGCGGCGGGGATTCAGGATCGGCTGTACGGTCGACGGCCCGGCCGGTCCCGTACGCCTCGATCTCGCCGTACAGGCGGAACCCGGCCTCCGTATCGTGGGCGAACGGCTCACCTGCGGCGGCCGCACCCTGCTGACGACGGCGCTGCGCGACCCGGGGCGCTCCTCGGTCCAGGCCGCCTGGCTCACGGCCGGATCGGTCTCCGTGACCCGCGCGCCCCTGCCCGACGACCGGCTCGGCACGGCGCTGTTGCCGCTGCGCGTGGCGGGCAGGACGGAGGGCCAGCTGCTGGTCCTCGCGGCGGCCGAGCAACTCGTCGTGGGGCTCCGTTCGGTCTTCGCCTGCGACCCCCAGCCGCGCGGGATGCGGCGTCCGGTGGTCCCGGGCGACGGCCGGCTGCACGGCAGTTGCGACAACCTCGCCGAGGTGCTGTACCGCACCCGGCACCAGTGCGCCAGACGCCATGCCCGGCTGACCGCCGCGGCGCGCACCGGGTGCTCCGGCGAGGTCGCCGAACTGACCGTCGAGGAACTGGCCGACGGGACGTTACGGGGGCTGCTCGGCCGGGACGGCGGGCGCGGGACGCCCCTGGCGCGGCTCGGCGAGGGCGAGTTGAGGTTTCTGGGGCTCGCGCTGGTCCTGCTCACCGGGCCGGGGGTGCTCGCGATGGACCCGGCCACGGAGGTGCCCGCCGCCTATCAGTCGCTGACCGTCCTCGCGGACGGCTTCGACCGGTGCCTCGACCCGGGGCAGGCGCGGGAACTGGTCCTACTGGCCGCGGAGATGGCGGCCCGGGGGCATGTACGGCTGGTGGGTGCCGTCTCCGACGCTTCATTCGCGCGGGGGGTGAACGGGGTGACGGTGGTAGACCTGGTGCCGTGACACATGAGAGCGGTCGTCCCCGAGGCGACGGACCGGACGTGGCCGGACTCCAGCGCAGACTGGCGGAGTTCGCGGAGGCGCGGGGCTGGGGGCCGTACCACACCCCCAAGAATCTGGCGGTCGCCCTGAGCGTGGAGGCGGCCGAACTGGTCGAGATCTTCCAGTGGCTGACGCCGGAGCAGTCGGCACGGGTGATGGACGAGGAGGAGTCGGCGCACCGCGTACGGGACGAGGTGGCGGATGTGCTGGCGTATCTGCTGCAGTTCTGCGAGGTGCTCGGGGTGGACCCGCTGGCCGCGCTCTCCGCCAAGATCGACCGGAACGAGATCCGGTTTCCGGCGCCGTGAGATCCGGCTACGGAGGGGGGAGTTCACCGCCCGGAGGGGTGGGCGCACCCTCCGGCGCGCGGGCGGATTCACGATCCGTCCGCGATCCGTCCGCCATCGGTCTGCGGTCAGTCCGCGTCGGTCTGCGGTCGGTTCGCCGGCGGTTCGTTCGTGGTTCTCGCCGGTTCGGTGCCGGCTTGCGATCCGGTGGTTCCGGCGGGCGGTCCTATCGATCATGGTTTTGTCACTCTCCGGAGTCATCAACTTATCCACAACCGGCTTGCTGTCCATAGATTTCCGAATTCCCCTGGTGTTTGGGCTCAATGAGCTTCACGCTGGGTAATGAACTAGTGGGCAGTACGTCGTACGAACGGGGGCGCGTACATGGACGCGGAACGACTCATTGACATGAGCCGGCACGCTTTGGCGCAGAGCCGCGCGGTGCCGGACGTCGTGGCGGAGGCATGGCAGGGCCAGGCCCTCGCACAGGCGGTCGGCGGATGGCTGGCTGTGCATGGACCGTTGGAACTGAGGGGTGACGCGCGGGGGCTCGGCGAGATCGGAGGCCAGGGCCTGGGGTCGCTCGATCACCCGGGCGTGCGCGGCAGCGGGATCAGGGCCTCGCTGCTGTCCGGTGTCGCGGACCCGCGCGGGGCGCTGACCCGGCTGGGAGCGCTGCTGGGTGATGTCGGGATCGCCCTCGTCGGGGTGGCGTGTGCGACCGACGAGGAGGGGCTGTACTGGCAGTGCATCGAGGCGATGGACGCGGCCGACGAGTCGAACGACCGGGTGCGGGCGATGCTGCGCAGACTCGCGGCGAAGGATCTGGCGGCGCGCGATGCGGGAAGACGCCCGGGCACCATCAGGGAGAGAGCGGGGCCCGTCCGGGAGGGGCCGGCGGGTGACGGGCGGGTGCGGGACGGGTCGGGCCCGCCCGGAGGTGCCGCCGGGCAGAGTGCCGGGTGGAGCGCCGCCCGGGGGCCGGGCGGCGGCCCTCCTCGGGACGGTGCGCGCTCCCGGGGTGAGACCGGCGCCTCCGGTGAGTCGTCGGGCCCGGCGCGGGACGGCCTGGGTCCGGCGCGGGACGGCTCCGGTCCCGCGCGGGAGGACGGCCCTTCCGCCACGGAGCGGCCCGACGCTTCCGAGGCGTCGTATGTGCCCCGGCCGCCGCCCCGGCCCGGTGGCCCCGGGGAGCTTCCCGGCACCGGCGGTCCGGGTCCCGGCGGCCCCCGACTCCGTTCCGGGGCCGTTCCCGGCACGGGCGGTCCGGGCGGCCCCCCGGCAGGCAGAGGTCCGGCGGAGGTCCCGGACGCGGTGGACTCGGCGGCGGGTCCATCGTGAACGGGTCCTCGTCGGCAGGGGGGCCGCCCGGGGTGCCCTGCCGAGGCCCCCAGGCGGCCCCCTGCCCCCGGGCCGGTCCGGCGGCGGTGTGGCCCCGCGACCGGGGCAGCGGGTGAAGCGTCCGGTGACCGAAGTCCTTGCCGTCTGGCTCCGGGGCCGGTTCTCGGCGCGCCGTTCCGTGCGGCGGGCGGGGCTCGGCCCTCGGGCCGGGCCGGGTACCTGTGATGCGGGTCGGTGGCGAGGGAACCGGGTCCCGTGGCGGAAGTCCCGGCCGGCCCTGGCACCGGTGCGGGCGCGCGACCCTCCTCGCGACGCCCCTACGGGCACCGGCCGGAAGGGCGGTGGTGGCGGTCGCCAGGGGCGGGTGGCGCGGGGCCACGGTTTCATCCGACCGAGCCGGTGGGGGCCTGGCCGGGGTGGCGGGGTCGGGTGGTGTCCGAGGGTGCAGGATGGACGCATGGATCTGCGAATTTTCACCGAGCCCCAGCAAGGGGCGAGCTACGACACCCTACTGACCGTTGCCAAGGCCACCGAGGACCTCGGGTTCGACGCCTTCTTCCGCTCGGACCACTATCTGGCGATGGGGAGCGCCGACGGGCTGCCCGGGCCGACCGACGCCTGGATCACCCTGGCGGGGCTGGCCCGGGAGACCCGGCGGATCCGCCTCGGCACGCTGATGACGGCGGGCACCTTCCGGCTGCCGGGAGTGCTGGCCATCCAGGTCGCCCAGGTCGACCAGATGTCGGGCGGCCGGGTCGAGCTGGGGATCGGCGCCGGATGGTTCGAGGAGGAGCACAGGGCATACGGCATCCCGTTCCCCAAGGAGAAGTTCGCCCGGCTGGAGGAGCAACTGGCGATCGTCACCGGGCTGTGGGCCACGGAGCCCGGCAAGACGTTCTCGTACGACGGCACGCACTACCGGCTGACCGACTCGCCCGCGCTTGCCAAGCCGGTCGACGGCAAGGTGCCGGTGCTGATCGGCGGGCACGGGGCCACCCGCACCCCGAGGCTGGCCGCGCAGTACGCGGACGAGTTCAACATCCCGTTCGCCTCGGTCGAGGACAGCGAGCGGCAGTTCGGCCGGGTGAAGGCGGCGGCCGAGACCGCCGGGCGGGCGCCGGACGACCTCGTGTACTCGAACGCCCTGGTCGTCTGCGTGGGCAGGGACGACGCCGAGGTGGCCCGCCGGGCCGCCGCCATCGGACGGGAGGTGGACGAGCTCAAGGCGAACGGGCTGGCGGGTTCGCCCGCCGAGGTCGTCGACAAGATCGGCCGGTACGGGGCGATCGGCGCCTCCCGGATCTATCTCCAGGTCCTGGATCTGCACGACCTGGACCATCTGGAGCTGATCTCGGCCCAGGTCCAGTCACAGCTGGGCTGATCCGGTGCGCCCCGCCCGTACGCTCGCCGCGGCTCTCGCCGAGGGCACGGTCGTGCTCGACGGGGGCATCTCCAACCAACTGGAGGCCCAGGGGTGCGATCTGTCCGACGGCCTCTGGTCGGCACGCCTCCTCGCCGACGGCCCCGGACAGATCGAGGCGGCGCACCGGGCCTATGTGCGGGCGGGGGCGCGGGTGCTCATCACCGCCTCCTATCAGGCGACCTTCGAGGGGTTCGCCCGGCGGGGTATGGGGCGGGAGGCGACCGCCGGGCTGCTGGCCCGCAGTGTGCGCCTGGCGAGGAAGGCCGGTGAGACGACGGAGGAGGAGGTGTGGGTCGCGGCCTCGGTGGGGCCGTACGGCGCGATGCTGGCCGACGGCAGCGAGTACCGCGGCCGGTACGGGCTGTCGGGGCGCGAGCTGGAGCGCTTCCACCGGCCCAGGATCGAGGCGCTGGCCGCGGCCGGACCCGATGTGCTCGCACTGGAGACGGTGCCGGACGCGGACGAGGCGGAGGCGCTGCTGAGGGCGGCCGAGGGCTGTGGAGTGCCCGTGTGGCTCTCGTACACCGTCAGCGGCGGGCGCACCCGTGCGGGGCAGGATCTCGCGGCGGCCTTCGGGCTCGTGTCGGGGCTCGACCAGGTGATCGCCGTGGGCGTGAACTGCTGTGAGTCGCACGAGGTCCGGCAGGCCGTGGAGTCGGCCGCGCGGGCCGGCGGCAAGCCCATGGTCGTCTATCCGAACAGCGGAGACGTGTGGGACGCCGGAGCGCGGGCGTGGCGAGGCCGGCCCACCTTCGACCCGGCCTCCGATCCCGCGCGGATACGGGACTGGATGGCGGCCGGGGCCCGGCTGGTCGGAGGCTGCTGCCGGGTCGGCCCCGCGGCCATCGGCGAGCTGGCCGCGCTCACCGCGGCCGCCGGGGACGCGCCCGGCGGCCGGACGGCCCTCCCGACCCGTCAGACGGAGCAGACCCGGGGCTTCTAGCCCGGAATCAGGGAGCAGACAACTCGCGGGTGGCTTCCGGCTGTTCGTGGCCGCCGTCCGCTCCCCGGGGCGGGACGCGCTTTCCCGCTACGGGCTGGGATGTCTGCTCGCCGAGCGCGGCGGGCTCGATGGCGGAGCGCTGCCGATGGCCCCCAGGGCCTCTGCCGGTGTCAAGGGCACGACGGTGCGGCTGGACTCGGCTAAGGCGAGCGGCCTGGTGGCCGCGAGGCTCCGGGGTGGCCGGGAGTTCGCGGGCCGACAGTGTCGTCTGGCCTGATCTTCAACCTGTGCGGCCGGCCCCGGGTCCCCGGCACGCGGGCCGGGACGCGCGGCACCGGACGCGGTCCGAGCGCTCGCCCCACACCAGGATCATCACGGCATGAGGCGAGACACGGACCTCAGTCCTCAGACACCGCCCCTGTGCCACCTGGCAACGGCGGAGGCCGTCGCCGTCGGGGGCATGGAACATGAGTGACGGGATTGGTGTTCTGCGGCATCGCCGGCTCAGGCGTTCCGGGCAGTCGGCTCCGGCTCCGGCTCGGGCGGAGTGGCGTCCTACGCCGGGGGGCCGGTGAGATCCGGATGGTCGGGAGTCAGGTACTGGCCGGAGAGATGGTCGGCGGTACCCGCTGCCAGGAGCAGTGCACCGCGGGTGCTCAGGTCGGTGTGCGTGGTCCGGCCGGCGGCGTGCTCGCGCAGGTACCAGCGTTGGATCCGCTCCTCCCAGGTGTTGCGCTCGGGCGTACCGTTCATCTGGTTCGCCGCCATCCCGATGGTGAGCAGGCCCGGGTGGTACGCGAAGACGGGCACACCGTGGGGGCGCAGTTCCGCAGCCAGGTTGTCGGCGAGTTTGATGACCGCGGCCTTCGATACCGAGTAGGCCGACATGTGGGGCCAGCGGTGCCGGCCGGCATGGCTGACGATGGCCACGATCCGGCCTTTGTTTTCGATCAGCTGCGGCGTGAAGGCGTGGCAGGTGAGGAAGGTGCCGCGCAGGTTCGTCTCCTGTACGGACCACCACTGGGCGGGGTCGTTCTCCCAGGCGGGACCGACCGGCCCGTCCGTGCCGGCATTGGCCACGAGGACATCCACTCCTCCCCAGTCGACCCGTAGTCGCTCGGCCAGGTCGTGCAGTGCCTTGTGGTCGGTGATGTCCACCGAGGAGGTGTGCAGTTCGCCGCGTGAGGCGAGTTCCGCGTCGGTCTCGGCCAGCGCCGTTCGGTCGCGGCCGGTGACGACGACTCTGGCGCCGTGGTCAAGGAAGGTCCCGGCCAGGGCCCGGCCCAGGCCTCGCGAGCCGCCGGTGATCAGTGCAGTCCGTCCGGCGAGGGCGGGCGGGACCGCGGCGCCGGCGTGTGAGGGAGCCGCGGAGGGGACGGCCAGGCGGCGCAGCGGTTTGCCGGATGCGGTGCGCTCGATCCTGGGGACCTGTGTGATCTGGCGGGGCTTCTTGTAGGCGGCCAGCCGGGACCCGACGTACTCCTTGAGCTCTTCGGCCAGGTCCGGGGTGAGCCGGGTCCCGGATGCCAGGGCCACGCAGGCCACCGGGAGCTGCCCGGCGCGCGTGTCGGGCACCGGTGCCAGGACCGCGTCCACGACGGCCGGGTGGTCGCACAGTACCGCTTCCACCTCACTGGGAGAGACCTGGTGCCCGTTGTACTTGATGAGGTCCTTGAGCCGGTCGACGACGTAGAGGCAGCCGTCCTCGTCCACCCGTACCAGGTCGCCGGTGGCCAGCCAGCCGTCGGCGTCGGTGATCTGAACCAGCCGGCCGTCCGCGCCGAGGTAGTTCTGTGCCACCTGTGGTCCGCGGAGCAGCAGTTCGCCCACACGCTCCGGCCGGCCGTCCTGCCCGGCTTCGCCGTGATCGTGGCCTTGACCGTGATGGCTCGCGCCGGCACTGCGGGGTGGCACCACGCGGTACTCGGTACCCGGCACCGGATGGCCGCTGGAGCCGGGGCGGCGGATCGCGTCACGCCGGGTGACGTGGCAGACGTTCACCTCGGTGAGCCCATACGCGGCGTCGACGCGTGTACCGAGCGCCTGCTCGCAGCGGGCCGCGGTCTCAGCCGGCAGGGGGGAACCGCCGCTGAGGATCTGCTGCAGACTGCACAGTTCCCAGTGGCCCGAGGAGGCTTGTTCGGCGAGGTCGTGGACCATCGGCGGGGCGGCGTGCAGCAGGGTGATGCCGTACTCGCCCACCGCGCGCAGGACCGCGGTGGCGTCCCAGCGCGGCAGCAGCACCACGCTCGCGCCGGACATGAGTGCGTGATTGAGGATGTACTGCATGCCGAACAGGTGGCTGAAGGGCAGCGCTCCGAGCAGTACGTCGTCGGGGCGTAGCGGCTGTGCCGCGGACAGCTGGGTGAGACCCGCCACCGCGTTGCGGTGGGTGACGGTGACGGGTTTGGGGCTCCCGGTGGTGCCCGAGGACCAGGGCAGCAGCGCGAGGTCGGTGGACGCGGGGACCCGACCTGCGGTTGCCGCCTCTTGGTCGTTGTTCTTTCTGCCCTGTTCCGGGGGGACGGTGAGCTGCGTGCCAGGGCCGGCGAACAGTCGGCGGGCGCCGATCACCGCGCTGTGCCGGGTGAGCTCGGGGGCGGGCGTGCGGTGACTCACGGGGCTGACCACCGCACCCGCGGCGAGCAGCCCGAGCAATCCGGCCACGAAGTCGACGCTGTTGGGCAGACTGAGCAGAACGCGATCGCCAGGGGTTCCCTCGTCAGCGCGGAATGTGTGCGCTACAGCCAGGGCACGTTGTCGCACCTCACGGTGGCTCCAGTGCTCACCGGTGGCCGCGTCGATCAGAGCGGTCCGGGCCTCGGCGCCGGGCGGCATGCTCAGCAGCAGCTCGGCGAGCGTGATGTCGGGGATCTGGAAGGGCTGTGCGGTGGGTACGTTGGACACTGCGGGCTCCTGGCCGGGTGGTTGGGCGGGACGGCACGGCACGGTTCGCTGAAAGCAGGCGGTCAGACGCGGGTGGACAGAGTGCCGGTGAGCTCGGCGCAGGGACGGGCCGGTTGGCGTACCGCCTGGAGCAGGCTGCCGTCCAGCGGCAGGCTGTCCACCGAGATCAGGTCGAATCCGGCCGCGGTCAGCAACTCCCCGTACTCCTCGGCGGTACGCTCCCGGCCGCCCGCGTTGCACAGCATGTGCAGGTCCCAGGACACTGCCAGTGCGGGCTGGGTGCCTGTCGGCAGAAGGCGTTCCACGACCAGGAGCCGGCTGCCCGGGCGCATGCTCGTTGCGCAGTGGCGAAGAATGGTCAGGCACCGTTCGTCGTCCCAGTCGTGCAGCACGCGGGAGACCAGGTAGATGTCGCCACCGGCCGGAACTGCCTCGGTGAAGTCGCCGGCCACCAGCTCGCAGCGGTCGGCCACACCGGTTGTGTCCAGGTGGACACGGGCCCGATCCAGCACGTGTGCCCGTTCCAGGAGGACACCGCTCAGCCAGGGTGCGTGGTTCAGCAACCGGCTGAGCAGCTCGCCCTTGCCACCGGCGATGTCCACTACCAGGCGGGCGTCGCGGAGGTCGACCAGCTCAGGGACGGGAGCGAACATCGGTGCGCCGGCAGCCATCGCCGTGTCGAACAGCTCGGCCAGGTCCGGGTGTTCGGCGAGATAGTCGAAGTGTCCCTTTCCGAAACGCTTCACAAAGCCTTCCTGTCCGGTGCGGACGGCGTGTGCCAGCTCGGCGAAGGACTGGTAGAAGAGCCCCCCGTACAACAGGGCGAGTGGGTGCAGCGAGTGCTCGGCTCGTCGCCTCAGCGGTTCGCCGACCGGGGTGAGCGCCCAGGTGTCGTTATCGGAGGCGACCACCCCCGCTGCGGCGAGGTAACGCAGCAAACGGGTCAGCGCATCGGGGTTGACGGCGGACTCCTCGGCCAGCTTGCCGGCGCTTGCGGGCAGACGGTCGGGCAGCCCCAGCTCGGCAGCGACCGCGATCGCCTGAGTGGTCCAGGCTCCGGTCATCAGTTCCAGCAGCCGCTTCGCCGGTCCGTCCGCGGCATCCGCCACGTGCGTCCCCGGGTACCGGCCAGGAACCCGGAGCTCCAGTCGGTGGTGATCTGCAAGGACGGCGCCGGTGCTGCGGAAATACAGCACGGTGCAGTCCTCCAGGGCGTTGTAGCCACCGCCGTCGTGCGTCAGCCCGCCCTGGTCGGTCAGCAGCGCGCACAAGCCGGCCAGGACGACGGCGTCCCGGCCGTCGACCTCCAGGGCGAGGTGCGCTTCGTTGTGCTCGATCCGCTCGCGCTCGGCGATCCGCCTCCGAGGTGAACCGGGCGGCACAGGCAGGACGAAGAGCTCCACCGTCTTGGCACGGTGCCCGCCCGACGGGAGGTGTACGTGCACGATGGCCACGTCCAGTTCGGCGGCGGGCACGCGGTAACGCGCGGCGAGACGGTCCCGGACGACCACGCTGGGCACGGGGTCGTCGACTGCCAGTCCCGCCTGCCGCAGGCTCGCCACAAGGCCCTCGCTCGAAGCGGGGAAGACCAAGGCGCCCGCGTGGACCAGGGTGCAGTGAGTTGCCACCGCGGCCCGCTGCTCTCCGGTGAGCCCGGGCAGCAGGCCGGCGAGAACGGCACCGGTGTCGTTGTGCTGCATAAGATCCAGTGCCTTGTCGAAGGCCGCCTGATCAGGTTGGCTGAGCTCGGCCACCGAGCCGTCTCGGACTGCCATGTGAAACTCCGTATGTGCTGCGTCGGCTGGGAAGGGCGCCAACGGCCGGCCGGGCGCTTCCCCAAGCCGGCTGCGCTGACCGCGAAGGCCGTGACGTTGGCTCGGGGGCGGTCGCGCCACTCAGCCGCCCGGACTGTTGTCTGATTGGCCTGTCGATCCCCGGATCTGCGGCTGGCCAGGCCACTTCGTCGTAGGAGCGAGCCACTTCGTCGTAGGAGGAGGACCCGATGCCGCCGGTGATCGTGCGCCGCGGCCCGGTCTCCGGCGCGCCGATCGGGAGCACGGTAGAGGCGGCGGCCGCGCCGTCGTCGGCGGCTGCGGGAGCGGACAGGGGGAGCGGGGGGCCAGGGCCATGGTGGCGGCCATGCGCGTCAGAGAGATCAGCACGGGATGTGGTGTAGCAGCCGCCCTTGCCCGGACAGGGGGCTGATGAGGTCCCGTCACCCGATCGCGGCGGCGAATCACCTGAAGAAACGCCACGCCGGTCAACCACCGGAACAGGCCCCGCGCGTCCAGCGGCCCGGTACCCGCTGCACGGTGGGCCCGGCGTCCCGTCCCCGTGCCGTCGCGGTCGGTGCGCCGGCGTCGCGGGGCGGGGATGCCGGGTCACCGGATCGGGTGGATTCGTGCGGGCGGTGTCCGGACCGCTGCCGTGACCGGCCGGCTGGATCCTGCCGGGAAGAAAGGTATCTGCACCTGGTCCGCATGCCGGGCCTGTCCGTTCAGGACGCAGCAGGGCGGTCCGCGCACCTATGCGACGTTACGTCATGACAAAAGTGCCTTGAGTGACGCTCGGTGATGTCGCCGGCGACGGTATTTTTCTGGAGGATTCATGGCAAAGACGCGTACCCGGCTGGCCGTGCTGGGGTCCGCTGCGGCTCTCGCCGCAGGGGCCCTCGTGCCCGCGCAGCTCGCCGCCGCACCCCCGGCCGGGGCTGCGGCCGCTTACGAATGGGTCGCGCTGGGCGACTCCTACACCGCCGGGGTCATTCCGGCGGCGGGCGACACCTTCGAGGTTCCCAGGGACGGGTGCGAGCGCACGGACCAGTCCTACCCCCAGGTCATCGACCGCGACTTCGGCTCGCTGATCGAACTGACCAACGTCAGCTGCGGCGCGGCCACCATCGAGGACATCACCTCCAACCCCCAGGAGCCGATCGGCCGCCACCTGCCGCCCTTCTCCGAGGACCCGGACTACCCGTTCCCCCCGGTACCGCCCCAGTCCGAGGCGGTAGGCCCCGGTACCGACGTGGTCACCGTCGGCGCGGGCGGGAACACGCTCGGGTTCGGCCAGATCCTCCTGACCTGCCTGCAACTGGGCAGCGGCAGCGGCGGTGTGGGAACACCGTGCCGGGACGCCCTGGCTGACGACATCCCCGGCAGGCTGGCCAAGGTGGGTACGGACTACGACGCCATGCTGAACACCCTCCACGAGCGTGCCCCGCACGCAAAGGTCGTCACCGTCGGCTACCCCACCGTCATCCCCGAGGACACCTCCAAGTGCCGCTACAACGACTGGGAGCAGTTCGCGTCGATCACCCCAGGAGACCTGGACTGGCTCCGCAACGACGTCCTGGAACCGCTCAACACCGCCGTTGAGAAGGCGGCCGGCCGACGTGGGGACACCTTCGTCGACCTCTACGACTCCTCCCGAAACCACAGCGTCTGCGACGCGGGCAAGTGGGTGGAAGGCATCTTCACGGCCTTCCCGGACCAGGCGGCCTTCGTCCACCCCAACGCCAAGGGCCACAGGAACGCCGCCGATCACGTCGCCGCGGCGATCCTGAACGCCGTCGGAGTCAACTGAACCGCAACCCGGCGGAGCCTCGCGGGAGGTGTGACACCAGGACGACGGACGCCGCGCCGGGCCTCTGGAAGAGGTACGGCTTCCTCCACGTGGACATCTCCCGCTGACGATGTCCTCCGCCCTGTACGAGTGAGCCTGGACCGACTCGGTCCGGGCTCACTCGTACATCCGTTCCCTCCTGCGGCGTGGTGAACACCCGCGGAGCCGAAGGGGTGGTGACGGTGAAGTGGCGGACCGCCGGTTCGGAGCCCGGGGAGCCGTTGTGGGGCCACGGCCCGCACTCGCCCCGCTCCCGTTGTGTCCGCGTGGCCGATTCGGAACCGGGCCGACTGCCACGAGACCGTACGTCAACGGGACATACCTCCATGGGGCGCCCGCCCGCACCCGCGGCCGGATCCCGTCGATCACCCTCCGCTGCCGCACCGCCGACCTGCCCGGGCAACAACGGCTCCAGCACGGACCGCTGCTCGTCACAGAGATCCTCCAGCCCCACACCGAGATCACCGCGGCGCAGGGCGAAGAGCGGAGCCGACGGTGACAACACGGCGCTAGCGGGTGGTGACCTGGTGGTCGTCCTTGAGGCGGGTGAGGAAGAAGGCCCGGACGTCCTCGGTGAGCAGCTCGGGCACCTCCATCGCGGCGAAGTGGCCGCCGCGCTCGAATTCCGACCAGTGCCTGATGTCGTACAGCCTCTCGGCCAGCGGTCGCACCGGCTGCGTGATGTCGTGCGCGAACACCGCCACGCCGACCGGTACCCGGCACGGCTCGGTCCGCCGCGGAGCATCGTGGTGCAGCCGCGCCGAGGAGGCCGCGGTGGCGGTCAGCCAGTACAGCGAGATGTCGGTGAGCATCCGATCGTCACTGATCGGCGAGCGAGGGTCCGTCCACTGCGCGAAGCGCTCGGCGATCCAGGCCAGCTGGCCGACCGGCGAGTCGGTCAGCGCGTAACCGATGGTCTGCGGGGTGAGGGCCTGCAGCGCCTGATATGGCGGGCGATTCGCCATCAGCTGCTTGATCCTGTCCAGCCGGGCTTCATCGGTTGCGGACAGTTCGACGTCGGCGTCCGGGGCCGGCGGGGTCGGCATGTAGTTGACGTGCACCCCGACGACCTGCTCGGGTGCCACCGCGCCGAGCGCCGTTGAGATGCCCGAGCCGAAGTCGCCGCCCTGGGCGCCGTAGCGCTCGTACCCGAGACGGCGCATGAGCTCGGCCCAGGCCCGCGCGATTCGGACGATGTCCCAGCCGCGCTCGTGGGTCGACCCGGAGAAGCCGTAACCCGGGATGGACGGGATCACCAGGTGGAAGTCGCGCGACAGCGGTTCGATCACGTCGAGGAACTCCAGGAACGAACCGGGCCAGCCGTGGGTGAGGATCAGGGCGAGCACGTCCGGTTTCGAAGACCGGACGTGGACGAAATGGATGTTCTGGCCGTCGATCTCGGTGGTGAAGTGCGGCAGCTCGTTGAGCTCGGCTTCGTGCGCGCGCCAGTCGTAGCCGGTGCGCCAGTATTCGGCCAGTTCCTTGAGCCGCGCCAGCGGGAAGCCGTAGTCCCATCCGGCGTCGGCGACCTCGTTGGGCCAGCGGGTGCGCGAGAGCCGGTCGGTCAGGTCGTCGAGGTCGGCCTGGGGGACATCGATGCTGAACGGCTTGATCATGATCTCAACTCCAGGGGGATTCATTTGGCACCCAAAGATTTGGACGACTAACGTTTGCTCGCCAAACGATACATGCAATTATTGGTGAAGCCAACGATTCGTTAGACTTGCCGTATGGAGAACCCGTCCAAGGAGACGCCCGCCGGCTGGGAGGGCCTGCCCAGCTGGCTGCTCACCCAGACCGCCAACCACGCGCACCGCCTGGTGGCCGACGGGTTCTCATCCGTCGGCGCCCGCGGCTACCACTACCGCCTGCTGGCGACGCTGGAGGCGTTCGGCCCGGCCAGCCAGGCCGAGCTGGGCCGCCGTAGTCGCATCCACGTCAGCGACATGGTCGCGACGATCAACGAGCTCGCCGATGGCAACCTGGTCGAGCGCGCCCTGGACCCCTCCGATCGGCGGCGCAACATCATCTCGCTGACCGCCGCCGGCAAGCGGCGGCTGCGGCGACTGGAGAAGCCGCTGGCCGAATCCCAGGAGGAACTGCTGGCTCCGCTGTCACCCGAGGATCGACAGCGATTGACGGAGCTGCTGTCCAGGCTGCTGGACTACCACAACCGGCGAACCGGCACCCCCGAAGGGCCGTGGCGCTGACGGGGGGCGCGCCCAGGAGTTCCCCGAATGCCGCGGCGTGGCGGGCGGGCTCGCCTTGTCTGTCCGCCGGCCCGGCGCCTGGGGCCTGACCGGCCGGTTCGCCGGTGATCGATGCCGGTGGTGGTCGTCGACGCGGCGTGCCTCCAGGCACGTCCAGCGTGCCATCACGTCTTCCGGCGGCCACTCCTGACGTGCGCCCGCCTCTTGCCGTCGACCCTTCGGGCGCTCACCCGATCGGCCCGATGAGGCGCCTCGGCGAACTAGGGCGTGTATCGAAAGTCCCGCCTGGCCTGCGACGCCCAGCACGCACACTCGCTGCGTTGTCGGAATCGCCCAAGTACGTCCAGTACGAGG